>DATGIY010000345.1:0-3658 GCA_035295475.1 Terriglobales bacterium | reverse complement strand
GAGATGGCGCCCGCGGGGACGACCTCAGTCACGCGCGGCAAGCCGGGAACGGTAGAACTGGACTTCCGCGTGAAGCCGGGATTCCACATCAACTCCAACCACCCAAATTCTGCGTACTTGATTCCCACCGTGCTGAAGCTGGATGCGCCCACGGACATCGCTATCGGGAAGATCGACTATCCAAAAGGCCGCGACTTGAGCTTCGCCTTCGCGCCGGATGAAAAGCTGAACGTGTACAGCGGTGATTTCGCGGTGCAGGTGACGGTACATCCGCTACACACGGTGATGGCCGGCAAGTATAACGTGCGCGGCAACCTGCGATACCAGGCGTGCGACGATCGCGCCTGCTACCCTCCCAAAACGCTGCCGGTGGAGTTCCTGGTGCAGGTGAAAAAGAGCGTGGCCCATCCGCCCGCCCGCAGAAGCCCGCAAAGTCCGGACGTACACAGGTAGGCGAGCGTTCTCCCGATTACACCAACCGGAAAAAAGAGACAGCCCTGATGCGGTGGCGGCTGAAGCCGCACCCTGGCAAAGCGGATTTATGAGATAGCTGCCTTAGGCGCGCTTGCCTGGCTTGCCGGCGCCCACCAACTCTTCCCAGGGACGCTTGGGGCGGGAGGCGTCGGGCTTGTCGCGGTCTTCGATTCGGTCATAGACATAGGCGTCGCTGACCGTTCCCAGAGATTCGTTGTACAGGCTGGGCTTGCCCAGGGCTTCCTTAAGCTCTTCGGCGAACTGATGCAAAGCCTTGAGGTGGTCGGCAGTGGCCGCGACCTCGGTCTTGGTGGTCTTCAATACCTGCTGATAACCCTTGTTGACCAGCTTGGCGATTTCGCCGCCGATCAGATAACCAGGATAGGCAAATACCTTCACATCGTCTTCCGGCGTCTTTTCGATGGCGGCCGAGCAATTGTATTTCTTGAGAAACACGCGGTTGGTTTTGGTGCCCGGAGCTTCCAGCACATCAAACTGGTGCTCGCGCAGCCAGTTCATAGCTTCGTCGTAGGTTCGTCCTTCCAGCTTCTTGGCCATATTGCGGTTATGTCCTGTTCTCGTTCCTGTGGCGGGCAGCACGTTTTCGGAACCGTTTTGAATCTGTGTTGAGCGCCTAAGTTGCCCACCGACAAAGTCCCTTTATAAACTATTGAGATTCGTTAGATGCCGAAAAACATCTAATGGGCACATTACGAGAGTCACGGGCGAAAAGGACGCATGGCGCAAGTTGTCCGCAATGAGAGACATGGCGTGAATCCTAGAGATGCACAAACAGGGCTGCCCGAAGACGGAAAACAGCCGGGGGAGAACCTGCTGCATCGCATCGGCAACACGCCACTGCTGCGCCTGGAGCGCGTGGCGCGTGATCTGCCCGGGATCCAGATCCTGGCCAAAGCGGAGTGGTTCAATCCCGGCGGCTCGGTGAAAGATCGGGCGGCGGCGGCAATCGTGGAGGAAGCGCGGCGAAGCGGAGAGTTTGGGCCGGGCAAGGTGCTGCTGGATTCCACCAGCGGCAACACCGGCATCGCCTATGCGATGCTGGGCGCGGCCGAAGGTTTTGCGGTCACGCTGTGCATGCCGGCGAATGTTTCGGTAGAACGCAAGCACATCCTGCGCGCCTACGGGGCGAACATCGTGTACACCGATCCGGGAGAGGGATCCGACGGAGCCATTCGCAAGGCGCGCGCCCTGCATGCGGCGGAGCCAGAACGATATTTTTACGCGGATCAGTATTCCAACGATGCCAACTGGCGCGCCCATTACCAGGGCACGGCGCCGGAAATCTGGCAGCAGACGGCAGGCCAGGTCACGCACTTCGTGGCCATGCTGGGCACGAGCGGCACCTTTGTGGGCACGGCGCGGCGATTGAAAGAATTCAATTCTCAAATCCAGTGCATCTCGCTGCAGCCGGACTCTTCCTTCCATGGCATCGAAGGGGCGAAGCACATGGCCACGGCTATCGTGCCCAAGATTTACGATCCCACACTGGCGGATGATGACCTGGGCATTTCCACGGAAGCGGCGTACGCCATGGTGCGGCGCCTGGCCCGCGAAGAAGGGCTGCTGGCGGGCATTTCGGCGGGCGCGGCCGTGGTGGGCTGTCTGCAGGTGGCGCGCCAATTGGCGGAGCGCAAGCAAGGCGGCGTAATCGTGACCGTGCTCCCGGATTCGGGAGATAAGTATTTGAGCGAGCGGTTCTGGGAGGAGTGAGGAAATGGACGATTGAAAATTAACCATCGACGATGTTTGGGAAAATCGAAAATTGAGAAATTGTGTAATCGGGTAATTGTGTAATTGCATTCCACTCCGGGCTCCGTCTCAGTGTGAATTGAGGTCCTATGTTGAAGATTGACCAGAGATGCTACGAGCAGCTGCGGCGGCACGGCGAGGAAACCTATCCGCACGAGTGCTGCGGGGTGATGCTGGGCACGATGGAGGGTGACGAGCGGGTGGTGACAGCCGTAGTCCGGGCCGGAAATACTCGCACCGATTCGCCGCAAAACCGGTACAATATCGACCCCCGGGAGCTGATCGCTATCCAGCGCCAGGGGCGGGAGAAGGGCCTGGATATCGTAGGGTTCTACCACTCCCACCCGGATCACCCCGCGCACTGGTCGGCGACGGACCTGGAGGATGCGCACTGGCTGGGCTGCTCGTACGTGATCACCCGGGTGGAAAAGGGACAAGCGCGAGACACGAATTCCTTTGCCCTGGCAGGCGGGGAGGAGTCGGCCAAGCGCTTTCAGGATGAGCAGTTAGAGGTGACCGGACAGATTGCTGAAACCAAGACCGGGGCTTAAACATCTGTAATACAGGCAGTTGAGACGACAGGAGGAGTCTTGCAAAGGACATGAAAATCCATATACCCACCCCGCTAAGACAGTATGCGGAAAAGAAGGCGACCATCGAAGTAGCGGCCGGCAATGTGGGTGACGCGCTGAGCGCGCTCACAAACAAGTACCCGGATTTGCGCCGCCACCTGTATACTGACGAAGGCAAATTGCGAGCCTTCGTAAACGTTTATCTGAACGACGAAGACATCCGCTATCTGCACAAGGAAAGCACCCTCGTGAAAGAAAGCGACAATCTCTCCATCGTGCCGTCCATCGCCGGCGGCGCCTGCGCCTGTTGTTGTCCCTGTCGAATGCTCCTCTAGTCGTTTCGGCGGTTCGTTCCAAGAAAACCCAAATTCAGCTTAGGAAGGCAAATGGCCATGGCAACCGTTACCCAGCCGGATATCCAGTCCGCGAACCTCAGCAACGACGAAGTTCTGCGCTATTCGCGCCACCTGATCATGCCGGAAGTAGGCATGGAGGGGCAGCTCAGGCTCAAAGCGGCGCGGGTGCTGTGTATCGGCGCCGGCGGGCTGGGATCGCCGCTGGCTCTCTACCTGGCGGCCGCGGGCGTGGGCACACTGGGGGTGGTGGACTTTGACGTGGTGGACTACACCAACCTGCAGCGCCAGGTGATCCACACCACGGCGGACGTGGGGCGGAAGAAGCTGGCGTCGGCGGCGGAGAAGGTGAAGGCCATCAATCCTTTCATTCAACTGCAGCCCTTCGAGACGCGGCTGACCAGCGAGAACGCGCTGCAGATTTTCCGCGATTTCGACATCATTGTGGATGGCACCGATAACTTTCCCACGCGCTATCTGGTGAATGAC
>DATGIY010000344.1:0-4796 GCA_035295475.1 Terriglobales bacterium | reverse complement strand
AGTGTCCAAGGGTGCCTTCCGTGTTTCCCGTTTTGGGAACACCTTGGCCATAACGAGCAAGTTTTCTGCTTCGGAATGCAATCTGCCCGTCCCAGACGTCTAAAATAAACAGAGAAATTACTGTCTACATGCAACGGCACGGCAGGGCTGAAGCCCCTGCAGGTTGCCTCGGCGCTTCGCGCACCGCAAAACAAGCTGGCGCGACGCAGAGAACTGCTGCGTCCAGCCCGCTTTTCGTGCTGCGAGTTCCGCAATCCATAAGGAGGCACCGATGAAAGCGCGTCTGCTGATTTTCCTGGCAGTAGTGTCGCTACTGCTGCTGGTCACGCCTGCAGTATCGCAAGTTGTGGAGACGAAATGGACAGCGGACATTCCCTTCGACTTCATGGTGGCCGAAACTCATTTACCGGCTGGACATTACACGATCAAGTCCAATCCGCACACCATGCGGCTGACGGTGATCAACACCGAGAGCAAAGAAAAAGCGTCCGTGTTCACGCGGGACGTGGAGAAACTCACCGCCAACGAGCACACGGTGCTGGTGTTCCAGCGTCATGGGGACAGCCACATTCTGCACCAGGTTTGGGGAGAAGCTGAGGCCCACGGGCATGACGTAGTTCACGGGGCGGAGGTCATCGAACTACAACAAGTGAAGTAGAGTTTTTATCAAGCTGGCGGCCGTCGCGAGCGGGTTCAAGCCTGCCGGGGCGGCCTTTTCCGCTTCTGAACCGGGTTTCTTGCTGCCACCGGCCGGTAGGCGCTAACCTGGTGCGAAAGGGGGGACTCGAACCCCCATGGGTTTCCCCGCCAGATCCTAAGTCTAACCCCTGCCTTGCTTAACTCACTCATGCCGTTGCATTTACAGAACGCTAGCAATCTTCCATTGTGAGGTTCCGTGAGGTCCTGTAGGCTCCTACAGGAAGCTGTTCGGCAGAGTTTGGGCAGAGTTACCGAAGGAGATTTTTGTATGGTTCAGCAGGGCAAGCCGTGGAGCTTCGCGCATGTCTTGGGAGTGCTAGGTTTTCTCATGAGCGCTGCAAGCCTGCTCTGGCAAGTGTCCATCTATCGTGACAGTTTCAAGCAAAGAGTTTTGGTGAGACTCTCTGCCGTCGAAGTGTTGAATCCTTCCGATCTGTCGCCTCGTAAGGGCACAGTCGCAGTCGAGGTTGTGAATATGGGCCAACACCCTCTGTACGTCAGGCAGGTGTCGGTAACCGCCCCATGTCTAGGAATTGACGGCAAGCGCCAGTCGAATGCGGCTTCTGTCGAAACATCAAAACAACACCCGATTGAGCCTGGCGCTGCGACGACATACCAAATTACAGGATGGAATTCCCCTTTGGATGACCCTTCTGAGGTTGAAAACTTGGACAACTCTTGCGTTAATGTGGATTCGAACAAGGGTCCCGTATCGGTTTCATCTCTCGGATTTTCCGGCGGCTACTCATTCGAAACAGCTTGGCAGCGAGTATCTCCGGCGACCGCGAGGAAGATTCTCAAAATTCTCAAGTCCCAAGGTGCTAAAGGTCTGAATTAGGCCCCTCGCCAGGCCAAAGCCCGCCCGCTGTGGGTGCGCGCCCTGCTGGCCAATGCCTACGCTTTCGCCTTCCGTGAGTCGGAACTGCTCAAACTGCGAGTCAAGCAAGTGGACCTGCTCAACCGCAGCATCCGGCTTAATGTCGGCGAGACGAAATCGGGCGAGGGCCGTGTGTTCAAGTTGACCGATGACACTTACCTGCTACTTCAGGCCAGCATCTCCGCTAAGCAGTCCGAGGATTACGTGTCCGCTCGCGAGAACGGAAAACCTGTCAGAGACTTCCGAGACCGTGGTGCGAAAGGGGGGACTCGAAGCCCCATGGGCTTCCCCGCCAGATCCTAAGTCTGGTGCGTAGGAACGGCCACGTTCCTGCCGTGCTGCGGCGCCTACATGAGCTGGCCGAAGCGGCACCGCCTAGACCACCAAACTAACCCCAGCGCCGCTGAATTCTCTACGTTTGCAGAATTGGTTGGGCATGTCTGCTTTGCCGAGGCGCCAAATCGCGGTTTGCACGCCGATTTTTGAATTAGATTGCAGCGGCGTAGACTACGAAGACCGTTGGCAGCGGCCCCGCTCCACCTGATTACAAGGGACGGTTTGACGCGTAAAGCCAGCATTCCCTGGGCCGACCACATTGAAAGCCGAGGGATTGGGAAACACAGTGAATCACACCGGTAGGATTGCAAGATCCATTTTTCAAAATGCCGCCTGCGACTTCCTGGTCTCTGTTGTGGGGACCTGCTTGTGGTTCGGCTTCGCGGCCGTACTGGCCGAGCACCTGCTCTATCGCTTCTTCCCGGGCACGTCGGGCGGAAACGATCTATGGTATGACGCGCTCGCCGATTTACTTCTATTCTCGGCGCTGGCAGTCCCCATGCTTGTCGCTAGCCTTTTTGCCTGGCGAAGGCATCTTCCCAAAATAACGTTCTTCTTCGCCTCTGCGTTGTTTGCCCTTGACTGCCTGTTTGTGATCTGGCCGCCGTTTGGCCATCGCCTGGGGCAGATGGCTTTGTTGAGCGGTGGAGCGCTGACCATCGCCGCGCTCGCCACAGCGTTGTTCGTGCGCTTTCCTTCCGCGGCCTGGATTGGGAAGGTGACGTTGCCCGTGTTGCTGGTCTACGGTCTTATCTGCCTGGGCGGCGGTGCCTGGTGGGCGAGTCATCAGGAAAAGCTCAAAACCGCCGCGCTTCACCCGCGCCGCGATTCCCCTAACGTGCTGCTCATTATCATGGACGCCGTAGGCGCGAACCATCTTTCCACATACGGATATGCCCGCGACACCAGCCCGCACCTAAGCGAATTCGCCGCGCACAGCCTGCTTTTCGAAAAAGCGGTGGCTCCTTCTTCCTGGACGCTTCCTTCCCACGCTTCGATGCTCACCGGCCGCCTGCCCACCGAGCACCAGGCGGGAGAGTACGACTGGCGCCTGAATGGCCGATTTCCTACCCTGGCGGAGGAATTTCAAAACAATGGCTACCGCACCGGGGCATTTTCCGGCAACACCCTGCTCTTCAACCGCCGTGTCGGCCTTGACCGCGGCTATATCCACTTCGAGGATGGCAGCCTGCTGGAACGCCTGCTGCAGACCACCTTGGGAGAACGCGTTCAAACCCGCCTGGTCCGTGCCAATATTATTGATAACCTTGCCGGCCGCCAGGACGCCCACGCCATCAGCCAGAATGCTTTGCGCTGGATCCGCCATGGCTCGGGCCCCTTCTTCGTCACCATCAACTATTTTGATGCCCATGAACCTCTGCTTCCCCCCTCCCAGTACTTTCATCGCTTCTCCCCCCGGCCAGCGCCCTTGCGCGGCCAGTACAACTGGCCCGAGGACATTCAGCTCTCTCCCGGCGAGGTGAAGGACGAAGAAGAAGCCTACGACGCCTGCATCGCCTACATTGACGAGCAAATCTCCGCCTTGTTAAAGCAGTTCGACGCCGCCGGCCTGCTGCAAAACACTATCGTAGTCATCACCTCCGACCACGGACAGGAATTTCAGGAACACGGCTTCATGTTTCACGGCAAGGGCCTCTATTGGAACCTGCTGGATGCCCCGCTGCTCATCAGCTGGCCGGGCCATCTGCCCGACGGCGAGCGCATCGCTACTCCAGTCGCCCTTCAATCCCTGCCCGCTACTCTGCTGCGCATGGCAGGGATCGCGAGCCATCTCTTCCCTGGGCCATCCTTGACCGATCTGTGGACTGACCCCAGCGTCGCGCAAAACTGGCCGGCGCCTCTTTCTGAACTGGCGGAGATGGGTGCATCGCCGCGCTTTCCCAGCTATTATGGCGCCATGAAGTCGGTGGTGACGCCGCAATGGCATTATGTGCAGGGCGGCAAGTCGGGCCAGGCGCTCTACACCTGCTGCGATGACGAACAGCGGGATTTGGCTAACACGGCTCTCGGCAATACGCTCACGTCTGTGTTTCGCCAGTTGCTTAGCCACAATGGGACGGTCAGTTCCGATGAAGTGCGAGCGGCGCTCCGCGAACGTCTACTCTCCGGGGCCGTACAGGGCAGGAGGTGTCCGTTAACAGCCAACAAAAGGTGAGCGATCGTGAGCGCATGAACGAGCAGTTACATGCTCTGGGATATGTACAGTAAGACCCTCCATCTGAGATAGCTTGCCGCTCTTTATAGTCATTGACTATCTGACTCAGGCTGTTAGATGAGCCCCGCTCAGCTCCCACGCGTCCGCCTTTACCGATTGCAGCACTCGGGGCGGGGAAGGTGGCTTTGATCCCGCGCAGGCGTGGCAACCTGGCGCTCGAAGCGGGCAAGCGGGGCCATGAAGATCAGCGGCGACCAAGACCGGCGCCATCTTCGCCCGCTTCAACATCGTGTCCGAGTCCGACCTGACGGAAGCCGCCCGGAACATCGAAGCTGGGCAAAGCCCAGCTCCTGCGGTTTGGGCAGAGTTTGGACAGGGTAGTGGCTCCACCGCACCGCTCCAGGTGCAATCGGAAGCCGCCGCCGTGGTCCCAGCCGAGCAGGTTAACTGATGATCCTGCAGGGAATTAGACTTGGTGGTGCGAAAGGGGGGACTCGAACCCCCATGGGTTTCCCCGCCAGATCCTAAGTCTGGTGCGTCTGCCAATTCCGCCACTTTCGCAGAGTGCTTGCCTGCGGCTATTACGAGTCTAAGGCGCAAGCACTGCCCCGGCAAATGGGAGCTACTCGGGATGCGCCGCTCTCAACGTCTAGGGTAGTCGGTAGAACGCCGCGCAATTTCCGCCCAGGATCGCATCCTGCTCTTCGC
>DATGIY010000343.1:0-5820 GCA_035295475.1 Terriglobales bacterium | reverse complement strand
ACCCACGAAAGAAATCCGCCACCGTTTTGGGCGGATCTGGCTGGGATTCGACAGCACTTTCTGGGGAATGGCCATCGCTGCCCTGGCGGCTATGACGTTCGGTTTTGCTCGGCTCCTCGGTAGCGGTCGCCATGTAGCAATGTTCCCCCATTTTTCTGATTAATCTAGTTGCCACACTGAATACCTCGCGATGGTGTATGATGCGGCGCTATCGCCTTGGCGCAAATTCTGCTGTTAACCTGAGCTAGCGGGGTCGAGAGCTGGAGACCCTGCGTTCGACATGGATGGCCTCGGAATCAACGGTGCCCTCGATGAGCTTGTAATCGCGGGCATACTCACTGCGGGTCAGGGAAATGAAACCCCACTCCTCGGTCCATTGGACCGCCTCGTCTCGGCTGTCAAAAGTGACGGGCTCACCCTCTTCGTCAGTGGCAAGCTGCCATGGCCCGGTGCGCGGACCGTAGTAGTGGGAGCGGAGGATCAGGAAATAGACCACGAATCGGCTCTTCTCTGGCAATGAAAATCCTTACTGGAGGATTTTCCTATTGCAAGGAATATCGCGATTTGGGGCATTTCCCCAGATGCCGGTCGGGACACAACTTTCGTGACCCCCATTCCGGTAAAGTGATGCTATTTCCCACCCCTCCCCCTCCACATCGCCGGAACAGACCGGCAGGAAGGACCACACGGGGCGTTCATGTGGAGTTTTGACCCGATGCTTATACGGGGAAGGCGGCAGGACAGGTGTTCGATGCATCTCCGGCAATGCTCACGCGAAAGGTGAGGCAAGACTTAATGGCTTTCCACCCGAACAGCCTCCTCGTCGTCCGTTACCTTTCATTCGCGTCCACTGATACGGGGGGCAATTGAAAGCAAGGCGACGGTACCAGTCCTCGGAGACAGGTACAACCCGCCTCCGTAAAACGTCCCAAACGAGAAAGCCATGGTTCCCGAGACCCCGCACCTTTTCCGCCACCTCGCTACCGCAGCGAACCGCTATGGCCTTCAGGTCGCGGGGCTCTGAGTGAGAGAAGAGCACGAACAGGTCCGTGGCCGAAGTGAGTGCTCGTGGGGTCTCCGACAGTCGCTGCGCCGTATAGAGCAGGGATATGTTCTTGTGACGCCCAAGCCGGACAATCCGGTTGAGGCTGTCAGGCGTGTAGCTGGCCGTCGCCAGCATGGGAATTTCTTCAATAGCGAACATCATTTTGCCCGCATTATAGACTTCATCGCAGCATTCCGAGAACTCAACTTCCAAGTCATCACCCATCGGCGTAAGCGAAGCCGAAAACTCGTCGCGATAGGGAGTCTCCAACAGGCACATGATCGCCTTATCCAACTGCTCATACCGTTCTGGTACCCAGGCGTGCTCGCCCACGCTGTCGAACAGAAACAATCGCGGGCATTGCTCCAGAATTTTCCGCGCCTGACTGGATTTCCCCGAGCCCTCGCGGCCCGCGACCCCGATTATCATGTTCTGGGGCTCCGCTCGGACAAGCGGTTCGGCGGAGGTTTGAGCTGGCTCGGATTTTTTGCGAGCACCCTCGTTGGCGCGTGTCTGCGATGCGGACTTGGCCGAAACGACGCTCGTTCCCCGCCGACGCCAGAGCAGATAGCGGGCCCCTTTCGGAGAGAGGCGGTAGAGGAGTTGCCCCATGTAATCACGCCCACGGTGCAAGTACCCCCAGCGGTGGAGGCGCAACAGGTAGGTGTAGGCCCGTCGGACTGGGTAGATGCCGACCTCGGATGCCAAATGAATCGGGCGCATTTGCCCGTGGGTCGCGAACGCTTCAAGCACCTGCAATTTACGTTCGTTTCGGTGCACTCGGGCAATGTGCATCAACTCGCAGTACGACGCGAGTGACAGTTGTGCATGGCCTGCCGTACTACGCTGAGAAAATCCAAACAATATTGTTGGCTCTGCGCCTATCGAACAGCGTAAACGTAACGCCTTGAAGTCCGCTGCTACAGGCGTTGTCTTCTCACTGGGGCTAAATGTTAAGCATAATTCCGACTATCGAGACGACGGCAGCTCACCACGAAAGAAGGCGACTGCAGCTACTGCAATTGATAACTGCGGCAACGCGAAAACCGTTAGCGCCCCGTTGAAGCCTAACCGCAGCGCCTCCCCAAACAGCAGACTGCCGACACCGAACCCCGTGAACAGGGTGAAGACATTCAGTCCCATCGCCTGGCCAGCGCGTTTAGGATCAAGCGTGGTAACGATGCCAGCGAATAACGGTTGGGTCATATCGTAGCCTAAAGACAGAACTGTTACTGCCACCGCGGCAGCGAAAACAGGCAACCGCAACTCCAGCGTAACTGCTGACAGCGCAGCTATGCAAAGGCCCAGAGGTATAAGCCAGCGCCTTCCCCATCGGTCTGCAGCCCGTCCAACAATGGGGCCCAATAGAAATCCCGGTATGCCGTACCCTAGTAGTGCCAGTCCTATACCAACTTCTCCTAATCCGTAGCGCTGTGAAAAATACAGACCGAGCCACGTAAACACGCCGGAGTGGAAGATCGAGTTTAAAAACACATAGACGTAAGTTCGCCCTCCCCTTTGCTCGGTGAGCAGGGCTGCATAGCCGCCCAGAACGTCACGAAAGCTGACGGTTCTTATTGCGGGGGCTTCACCGAGTAGTCCTGCATATCTTTTCAGCAGAACCAGAGCTACGAAACCTAACCCGCTTACCGCCAGAAACAGGCCGCGCCATGTGACGAACGGCTCCATGAGCACGCCGAAGGTTGAACCAAACGCCATTCCGCCAGCCATGGCTCCGAACAGCCACCCCAGCGGACGGCCACGCTTTTCGAATGGATAAACCACCCCGATCAGTGCCAATGCCAGCGGCACCACTCCGCTAGCGCCAATCCCGGTGAGAAGCCGCCACACAATTAATTGAGTGGGATTTTGGGAAGTTGCAGTCAGGGCGGTTAGCACAGCAAAGGCGAATAGCGACGCCAGCATGATGCGTCGTCGGCCCATGCGATCTGAAATCATGCCGTAGAACAGCGTAGACACTCCGTACGGGATCAAATACGCGGGAACAATAAAACCAATGGTTAGGGCTGAGACATCGAACTGCGCTGCCAAGCGGGGCAGCATCGGCGCGACCATGTACGCTTGGAAAAAGATAAGGAAGGTGGCGGCAGAAAGGATGCGAAGCAGACGCTCGCACTGCTGTTCCGCATTAGCCGCGTATGTTGCCACGGCTCACCGCGAATCCAGCCATATCAAAATTGGTCCCAACACGTAGGCGCTGAAAAATCCAATCGCGTAAATCGCCGCCGAGAACCACAGCAGCACTCGACTCAAACGACTTGCCGTTTTACAGAGTTCGGCATTTTGGATTTTGCAACTAGCGTCAGGGGTTTTCAGGCGCGGTGCGATGCGGTAGACGTAAATCAGATTGGAGAAGATCAGGACCCCGGAAATGCCGAACACCCAGTCCTTGTCCTTGGAGAGCGTGATCAGCCACGGCACTGTAGCCAGAACGGAGGCCACAGTTGCGCCCAGACCGATCAGCACCAGCAAGGAAGGCAAGGCACAACATAGCAGCGTGCTGATCGAAGAAAATAGAGACAGATAGCTCCACCCGCTTACGTTGGTTCCGTTACTTGCTTGCATTTGTCACCGCATCCACCGAGTTCAACCGGAGGACTGCCTGATTTTCGGGAACCGTCCCCTCAACGAGTACGGACGTGCCCAGTAGCCGACTTGCCTCAGCAGCGCTCACCCTGGCGCCTTCAGATACAACTTGGAATCTCTCACCTGTTCCGGCTACGGTGAACATCAGCTTGTGGTCATCGGTTGTCGTGAGTTGACCCACTGCATTTACCACGGCGTCTTTCGGGGTGAATCCATTCTTTTTGACCGCATCCCTAAGCTGTTGCATGCGCACCGTATTCCCCGTCTTGAAGTTAATCGTGGCCACGCCTTTATTGAGGCTGACCGTTACGGCCTGGACTCCCGTGACTTTTTTGATTGCCACGCTCACGGCGTGGGCGCAAATCCCTCAATCCATGCCGAAAATGGACAGATCAACATGGTGCAGTTGAGCCTGCCCCGGCAGCACGACTAATAGACCGAATAACAAAACAGAAAGAAATTGCCTCATAATCACCTCTCAAAAGAAATAGCTGAAATTAAGCGCAACGCGAAATTTCTCCCGCTCGAAGCTTGGCCCTGTGTCGCGATACACAGGAAACTGAATACCGCCTTCAATCGCGTAGTTCTTCCAAATGCCTAACGCGCTTGGCCCGACGAAAACCTGCCGCCCGTCGGTTCCCGGCATTGGCAGGCCTGCTTTGCGGATTCTGCCAACATCCTCCCCCGTTGCTTCGATGAAGCCGCGCCAGTCCCAATGCGGGTAATCCTTCCGCAGAGGTTTCGGACGGTAGCCCCAAACCAGGCTGTAGTTATGAATGCGTGGTCTTTGATCGCCTTCTGCTTCCGCAAAGTGGGTGTAACCTATGCCGCCCCAGAGATAATGGCTGCGTGAGGCGTAACCCGTGGCAGCGGCTGAATACAGCCCCGGCGCTCTTTTTAGAGTGCCTAACATTCCCGGCAGGCGTTGTGGGCCGGGAAGAATCAAGCCGCCATAGGCAGTAGCCTCAAATCTGCTGCCAATGCCTGGGGCCTCACGATAAAAACGCCACGCCCCGATAGCTTCAAAATCGGAAGTGGCGCTCATCATCGCTGTTCCTCGCGTAGGCAGTAGGGGCTGCGATGCAAACACGTAAGGCGCAGTCAAAGACACCTGAACATCCTGTGTGATGCCATAACTGAGCATGGCTCGTGTCATCTCGGCGTAACCGTCTACGGCTGCCCGGCTCATGCTCCCAATATCTAAGCTCCAACCCCCTTGGGAGTTCGTTGGCGTGCTCAAACCGAACAACGGCCCATGTCCGGACGCGAGTGCAAGCTGACCTGTCAGGAGCACCGCCAGCACCACTCGGAATTGTTTCGACCGTTGCATGCGCGTTGCGTACTGAACGGAGTTTTGGGCGGAGGCGCAAGTGCCTCCGCCCGACAAGTGCTATTTCCGCACCATCTCCTTCCCGCAACAACAGCGCGGGTTCAGATTTCCGCCCTTTCCAGGTGCAGCGCCTTTGGTGACTGTGATTTCGCATCCGCACTCCCGCTCAGGGCAGCGGTAGACTTCACCCTGTTTCAGTACCATGTTTGGCTCCTTTCGAATCACAGGGTACAGTCTATAGCTGAGTATAGAGTCAAGGACTTTTCGGGAGTTGCCGTCAGAAGCGCCACCAGCCCCAATGAGCGACCGTGGCGACTGTGAACAGGGATGAAAGCCAAAACAGCACCCGAGCGCGGCGACTGGAAAGCCGTGCCACGTTGTAGTAAAAGCCCACCACAAGTGATGCCACAGAGATCAGCAAAAATATCCAACGATAATTTGCCAGTTTTATCGCCAGCGATGTGCTTCCCAGACCGAGAAGCCCCGTAATCAACGGCAGCGCTCAACAGGGCCGTGAAAGAAATCCGAACACCACAGCGACGGCTGACGCAGCCCCGCCTTTCGTTCCTGTCAAGTAGCACGCTCCCTTGTCGTCGTTTTATTCATCGTGCGTTCAATCAGTGTGCAAATGGCATCGGCCGACAACGTTTGTTGCCCCGATCGCTTCCAGGTTCTTACCGCTCGTCTGAGCTCATCGCGGAACTTCGTTAGAGTTTCAAGCTGGTGTTCGACATCCCTCAAGTGACGCTGTGCAATTGCAATCACGTCCGCACAGGGGCATTCCCCCCGGCTCCGCATTTTGAGGATGTCTCCGATTTCATCGAGCGAAAAGCCGAGA
>DATGIY010000342.1:0-4830 GCA_035295475.1 Terriglobales bacterium | reverse complement strand
GGTAAAGCCGGATGTATCGCTGGCAATTTTGCCTTTTCGCAATGCTTCCGGCGACGGCTCGCTGGCATGGCTAGGGCCGAGCTTGGCGGACATGCTGAGCACGGATGTAGGCCAGTCTGCGCATGTGCGGACGGTGTCGCCGGACCGGTTGCACCAGGTGCTTTCGGATCTGAAGGTCGCACCCGATGGGACATTGGACCCAACCACGCTGCGGCGGATCGCCGAGTTCAGCAATGCGGACACGCTGGTATTCGGGCAGTTTGCCCGATTCGGAGATCAGGTTCGCATCGACGCCACCGTGCGCGACTTGAAGCACGACCGCAGCGTGGCTCTAAAAACCGAGTCGGCCAGCGTGCAGTCCATTCCCGGGGCGGTCGATCGCCTGGCGGAGGCGGTCCGGCACAATCTCTCAGTTTCTTCCGACGTGGTGGCGGAACTTCGCGCGAGCTCTTTCCAGCCTTCCTCCAAATCGATGGAAGCGCTGCGCGACTATAACCAGGCTCTGCAAGTGCTGCGCAGCGGCAACAACCTGGAAGCGCTGAAGCGCTTCACCTCGGCTACACAGGAAGACGCGGCATTCGCCCTGGCCTTCGCCAAGTTGGGGCAGACGTATGCCAACCTCGGCTACGACAACGAGGCGGAACAGGCCGCACGCAAGGCGGTGGAACTGAGCGAAGGACTGCCTCCGGCGGAGAAATATCTGATCGTGGCGAATCAGTACCGCATCAGCAAGGATTACCCCAAAGCGATCGCCGCTTACCAGGAACTGGACAAAGTATCGCCGGATAACCCAGACATTGAATCGGCGCTGGCGGGAATCTATGAAAATTCTGGCGATTTTTCCAAAGCGCGGGAGCTTTATCAGAAACTCCTGGCGGGAAACCCCAAAGACATCGCGATCCTGCTTGCTATGGGACGAGTGGAGATTCTGAGCGGGAACCCGCAGGCTAGCCTGGATCCACTGAACCGGGCGCTAAGCCTGGCCATCCAGGTGGAGAACCTGGAACAGAAGGCAAGTATTCTGCATGTACTCGGCGCGGCCTATTCCGATCTCGACAAGCCCAACGACGCGCTGCAGAACTACCAGCAATCGCTGCAAATCAGGCAACAACTGGGGGAGAAGAAAGGCATTGCCGACAGCCTGAATATGATCGCCTCGACCTA
The DNA here is from genome assembly GCA_035295475.1 of Terriglobales bacterium. Classification (GTDB taxonomy): domain Bacteria; phylum Acidobacteriota; class Terriglobia; order Terriglobales; family Acidobacteriaceae; genus JAICWP01. The sequence continues at coordinate 3,666 of DATGIY010000342.1, read as the reverse complement.
TGATGGGCTGGGCAAATCGGACTTGGCGCTCAAGAATTATAACGCAGCGCTTGCGCTTTACCGGGAGATCGACGATAAGCAGGACACGGGAGCGGTTCTTCTCAATCTGGGGCAGTTCAACAATGATCGTGGCCGTTACGAGGAAGCCCTGCAATTACTGAAAGACTCGCTGCAGATTCAGAGAAACCTGCACAATCCGAACAATGAAGCGCTGTGCCTGAACAACATAGGCAATACTTATTTCTTCAAAGGCGACTACGATAACGCGCGTATCTACTTTGAACAGGCTTTGCAGCTGCGGGAACAGATCAATAATCCCGGCGACATCGCTTTGACGGTGCACAATATAGCCGAGGTTTCCACGAAATCAGGTCAATACGAGGCGGCGCTGGCGCAGTACATGCGCGCCCTGGAACTGTACCGCAAGGCGGGAGACAAGCACGGGACCGCGATGGAAGCATACGGCATGGGCACGATCTTCGAGTATCAGGGCCGCTTCGGCAGCGCGGTCAGCGCCAAAAAGGAAGCACTGCAGGACTTCCAGGCCGCGCAGGAGCATAGCTTCTGGATGGCCGAAGCGCTGGGCGGCTACGGTAACGCGTTATCGGAAGCGGGTCGTTTTGAGGACGGAGCGAAGCAACTGGAAGATGGGCGCAAGCAAGCAGAGGCTTTGAAGAACAATACCGAGATCGCGCAAGTCTTGAACTGGCAAGGCGACAATTTCTTGTACCAGGCTGATCTCAAAGCGGCGAGGCCGCTATATGAACGAGCGTTGCAACTCGCGTCCAGAAGCAGCGATCGCAATCTCGTGCTGACCGCCAAGCTGGGCTCCGCCAAGGCGGAAATTGCCGCCGGGCAGGCGCCGAGCGCGCTAAATCAGCTTAAGGGCGTTGCCGAGGAAGCGAACAGCCTGGGGTCGAGGTACCTGGCCATCGAGAGCTCGGTATATGAAGCCGAAGCCAGAATGATGCTGCATGACTACTCCCGGGCGCGGCCGCAACTGGAGCGGGCGCTGATCCAAAGCGAGAATCTCGGCCTGCGCCCGCTGCTTCTGCGGGCACATTTCCTGTTGGGCGAGACGCTGGCACAGCAGCGAAATATCGGGGAGGCAACGGCCCAGTTCCGGCAAGTCCTCACGCTGCTGGGGGAGATGGGCAAGGATGGCGGCGCGGACAAGATAATGGAGCGCGCCGACTTCAAGTTGATGTACGAAAATTCCAGTACTTGGGTGCGGCAGCACTCCTAATCAGATATTCCTTAACATCAAAGAAAACAGAGCCGGATGACTTCATCCGGCTCTGCTTGTCTGTGAGCAGGTCTTCTCAGCGATGTTTCTTCACCACGAATTGGAAATTCTGAGGCTGGGGGAAGAGATCGGAGCCTACCTGCATGGTGTACACCACGCCCGGAGTATAGGGCGCGGAGGACAGGACGATGTAATACACCTTCAAGAAAGAGTTGTACTTGAAGGTGGTGGGCAGACCCGAGGGGAACTGAATGGGCTGGGGCACGTTGTTGGAGTCAAGGATCGCGATATTGATGCTGTGCGGGGGCGTCAGGGCCGTGGGATCCGATTGGTCGGTCTGGGCGTTTTCCAATTCAAACGTGACTGGCATGGGCAAACCCTTGATGTAGGGGAAGGGAGAGATGCTCGAGTTGGGGACCAGGAACTCGACCTCATCGGCATTGCCGGGCTGAGGATTGGGCACATCGGCGAACACCCAATCATTGAGAGTCTTTTGGTGACCGCCTCCGGTGGGATCGCCGGCAGCACAGCTCACGTTACAACTGGGATTGAAATAGTCGGTGATATCGAACTTGAAAGCTATGTCGGAGTCGTCACCGTGGCGATCGTAGAGCCTGGCATTCAGGTTGTTCCATCCCGGCGTATAGGGATTGTTCGCTATGCCCACCAGGCTGGGATTGGTGTTCCAGGCGATTTTGTCAGACACCGGGCCGGTGTAATCGGTGCCCGCAACCGCGGTGGTTACCGCCCGATACCAGACGCAAAGATTATTGTGGTAGGGGCTGCAGTGGGGGACGACCTGGTCGGTGTTGGGCAAGGTGCCATAGACGAAGCCGCCAGCAGCCAGGCGGCAATCGAAATCGTTATCTTCAGTCGCGCCCTCGGACACTTCGCAGATGCCATCGGCGATGCCGATGCCGGTAGTTCCGGTGGAGAGATCGGTGGGCTCGTAGAAGGCCTCCAAGGTGACGTCAATACCATTGGGATTGGTCACGTTGGTGATGGTAAGGGCCATAGAATGCGCCGCGGGATCGGAGGGATTGCCGAAAGTGGCGGTGGCGGTGGAGTTGGCGCCCGGCGGAAAATGGAGATCCTGGCTGTTGCTGGCGGAGAGTCCGTTGAACACCGCTATGCCGCCGACGTCAGAGGAGCCGGTGCTGATGGTGGTGTCAATGCTTCCGTGGGCGAGATCTACCTTCCATACCGTGCCGGCAACGAGGTCGGCGGTCCAGAAACTCTTGCCGTCGGGATCAAGAGCAAGACCAAAAAGGGCGGGGGATTCATTGTTCGGCTCCAAAGATGTGGCGAGATAAGTCTGAGCCACGTTGCCGGAGGCGTCCAGGCGTACGACCCTATCGGTGTCGGCAACCAGGACCTCTCCGTCTGGCATGATGCGTACGGCGTAAGCAGCACGCCCGGCGAGAGCAGTGGAATTGAAGTCCGGCAGTTGGGTACTCGTGCTCAGGTCGAACCGTTTAACGTGAGTTCCCTCCGAAGTGTAAAAGAGGGTTTTCTGGTCAGAGGCGAGATCGATCCAGTCGGTGCCGCGGTCTTCAGTTGCAGGGGAATATTGGGCAAGCGGATTACCGGAGGAATCGAATTTCAGAACCTGTCGTGTGCCATCCGCCTGTCCCACATAGGCGTTTCCATTGAAATCGAAGAGGATGGACTCGGGATCATTGGAGACGGTGTTGTCACCGTTAAGACTCGTATAGCCGCTGCCAAAGGTCCCGCGCAAATTGCCCTTGTGGTCGAACTTGACGACATTGGCCGCCTGGAAAACCGTGGCATACAGGTTGCCAGACTGGTCGAAAGCCAAGCCCGCAGCTTCCGTATTCGCCTGCCCCGTGCTTAAAGTCTGGAGGAGGGTCCCGTTGCGATACCACTGCACGGTAGCGGTCGAGTCTAGGCCACCGATAGCGACAAAGACATCGCCAGTCTGGAAAGTGTTGTTGTTCTGGCCGAAGCAAAGCGATGCTCCAAGTAGTGCGATGGCGAGCGCGAGGGCAAATCTTATAAAGCTCTTCATGATTTGAGTGCCTCTCTTATCAGAGTTGCTGATTGGAGCATTGATCCGCCGTGGAACTGATGGTGTTCAACCGCAATTGACGATGTAGAAGTGCAAGTGCAACGGGAATAGATGATTTTGCGTGGTGGCCAACAACAGGGTCCGGCGGCAATTCTCCCTGTGAGGAAAGGCAGTGTCAAGGAAAAAGGGTGTTAGGAATCTGTGAATTGCCGCGCCAATCAAAGCGTCGGCCGGGCTGACAGATGGCAATTGCATCTTTTACGCCAGAAATTGCAAATGAAGTGCAGGCCATTTCTCTCCTAGGCAGACGGCGAAAGAAGAGCACCGGGCTGGACCACGGCGAAGCACGCACTTCTGTCCTCTGCCTTCCGTAATTTGCCGCCCGATTCCA
>DATGIY010000341.1:0-13628 GCA_035295475.1 Terriglobales bacterium | reverse complement strand
AGAAGATGAAGCTTGTCCCGGAACCGGGTACGCCGCCGTCAGCGTTGGCCCCGTTCTACGTCCTCGACCCTATCGATTTCGCTACCAGACCATTGCGTCCAGAAAAGACCTCGTTCGCTTTCGCTCCTATGGACTGGCCGGACTACTCGACGGTTTCGCAGCTGCCCTTCAATGGTCTGCTCTACCCTTCCACCAAATGAATACAACTTTCGCCGTTGCGTATAGGAGCTAATGGCGATATCGGCGTGAACTCGCCATCATCTTCATCAGCCCCGCCTTTTTTTCGGAAACTGTGCAATCCACGACTTTGCTTCTAGCCGCTTTCGGCGGACACTTTTTCCCGACACAACTCGCCCAGTCCCGGAGGGACGGCACCATCCCTTCAAGCGCCCGAAATGCGCGGCAGTTCCGGCACCGCGCCTCCCTTCTCCAGCGCGCTCACCCATTGCTCCACCTGGAGGCGCACTTCCGCCAGCTTAATGCCGGCGTGTCGGCCAGGATATGTGCTCAGATTGCGGTTGGCTCTGGCCAGCAGCGAGCGCGCCCCTTCCCGGTTGCCGCGCGAATAATGGTGCAGGCCCACCGCTACCTGGATCAGCCCTTGCAGAAATTTCTTCTCCCCTGCCGGAGCCGCCCGCCAGACGTCTTCCAGGACTTCGTGCGCGTCAAAAAATTCTCCACGGTTGAACAGTTCCAGCCCGCGCTGGTAGCCCGCGTCATCCATAGAATTCAAAAAATCTTAACCCAGAGATCGCCAAGCCATCGCCGAGCACGCCGAACATCAACAGGAAAAACAACAAGGAGAATTCTCTGCGCCCTCTGTGCTAAAGGCTTTTCCTCTGCGTCTCGGCGGTAAGATTTTGATGTTGAAACTTTGGAACCAGTTTTTCCTCTGCGTCTCGGCGGTAAGATTTTGCAATTGGAACTTTGGAACCTGCTTCACCTCTTCGCGCTTGCCGCTGACCTTCTCACCAGCCTTCGTCCCACGATCTCGTAATTCCCTTCCAGGACCACGCTGATCGCCTCGGTATAGGCGATATGTTCCTGTTCCAGAATGCGGGCGGCCACCGTGTGCTCGTCGTCATCGTCCCGCACCGGCACCGCTTTCTGCAGGATGATGGCGCCGTGGTCCAGCTGCTCGTCCACAAGATGGACCGTGCAGCCGGAAACTTTGGCGCCGTACTCCAGCGCCTGCTTCTGCGCTTCCAGCCCGGGGAAGGCGGGCAGCAGCGAGGGATGGATATTGAGAATTCGATTGGGAAACTGGCGTACGAACCACGGCGAAAGCAGCCGCATGTAGCCCGCCAGGCACACCAGATCGACGTTCGTCTCCTTCAGCGCCGCCACCACCTCGGCGTCGTGCTCCTCCCGCGGCTTGCCTTTAGAAGGGATCACCCGCGCCTGCAGGCCGCGCCGCCGCGCCGACTCAATCCCCGGCGCTTCCGCCCGGTTGGAAATCACCACCGCGATCCTGGCGTCGGGAATCCGCCCCGCCGCCACCGAATCCGCAATTGCTTCAAAGTTCGAGCCCCGCCCGGAAAGGAGTATTCCTAGATTCTTCATAAGCAGTCAGCACCCAGTACTCAGTACTCAGAAGATATCTCACAAATCCGCTTTGAAAGCGCGCGGCTTCAGCCGCGCCGCTCTGCGCGACATGAACCCGGGGCTTTAGCCCCCGAGGGTCCGCGCGCTTTCATAACTTTGATTCATTAATTGCCTCAAAGTTCGAGCCCCGCCCCGAAAGCAGTATTCCTAGATTCTTCATAAGCGGTCAGCACCCAGTACTCAGTACTCAGGAGATATCTCACAAATCCGCTTTGAAAGGGCGCGGCTTCAGCCGCGCCGTTCTGCGCGACATAAAAGCGGGGCTTTAGCCCCCGAGGGACCGCGCGCTTTACTAACTTTGACTCGTTGTGGGATCGCTTCTCAGTACTCAGTCACAGCAATACGCCGGCAACCAAGTACAAATCTATTATTCATCATGAGACAAGGAGGATTTCTTTTTTTTAGGTGTCAATTTTGATGGGCTGAATGCTGATGGCTGAGTGCTGAATGCTCATCACTGGCCGCTGCCTCACGCATACTGCACTTTCCGGTCGCCCTTGATGATCCGTCCAATCGTGTGCGACTTTTCTCCTACCCGCTCCAGCACGGTCTGCACCTTCTTGAAGTTGGCGGCCGGGATCACCAGGATCATGCCCACACCCATGTTGAAGGTGCGTAGCATCTCCGCCTGCGGAATATTGCCCAGCTTCTGCAGGTGCTCGAAAACGGGCGGCACCGGCCAGGAATTGATTTCCACCACCGCGGCCGTGCCCCGCGGCAGCACTCGCGGCAGATTTTCCGTGATGCCGCCGCCGGTAATGTGCGCCATGGCGTTGAGGAGACCGCCATCGAGCAACTTCCTCACCACCGGCCAGTAGCTCTTGTGGGTGCGCATCAGTTCGTTGCCCACCTTATTCTTCATCTCGCTGACATAGGTATCCGGCGTGTAGCGGGCCACTTCGAAAAGCAGTTTGCGGGCCAGCGAATAGCCGTTGGTGTGCAGGCCATTGGAGGGTAGCCCCAGCAGCACGTCCCCCGGCTGCACATTCTTGCCGGTCAGAATGCGTTCCCGCTCCACGATGCCCACGATGAACCCGGCCAGGTCATATTCCCCTTCGGGGTAAAAGCCCGGCATCTCCGCGGTTTCTCCGCCGATCAGGGCGCAGCCATTGGCCTTGCAGGCCTCGGCGATTCCGGTCACCACCTTCTCCGCCACCTCCGACTGCAGCTTTCCCGTGGCCAGATAATCCATGAAGAACAAGGGCGCCGCCCCTTGCACGGCAATATCGTTGACGCAGTGGTTGACCAGGTCCGCACCCACCGTGTGGTGCAGGTTCATATCGAACGCCACCTTCAGCTTGGTGCCGACCCCGTCCACGCTGGAGACCAGCACCGGGTCCTGATACTTGGCGCCCAGGGCAAACAGGCCGCCGAAGCTGCCGATATCGCTGAGCACGCTGCGGGAAAAGGTCTTGTGGGCCAGATACTTGATGCGTTGCTTGGTGCGGTTGGCGCGATCGATATCCACGCCCGCATCGGCGTAGGTCACCACGTCGGACGTCGGATTCTGTGCCACTCAGGTAATCCCTTTGCTGAAGCGGAAAATAATTGCCAGGATATGCGCCAGGAGTGGCAATTTTAACATGCCAAGCTTCGCTCCCAGAGCCGCCTTCCTAATCTTTCGCAACTTGGCGCCCGGCTCTACATCTCTCCAGAGTGAAAACATTGCCCGAATTTTCCTCAGGAGGGAGCCAGTGACTGCCAGCCTTGCCGCCATCAGCACCCAAGCCGAAAAGGGAAAGCTGTTCCGTGAGTTGCATCATCGTGACCACGCCTTCATCATTCCCAATCCCTGGGACGCAGGTTCCGCGCGCCTGCTGGCTCACCTGGGTTTCGAAGCGCTGGCCACCACCAGCATGGGCTACGCTTTTTCTCTCGGAAAATGCGATGGCTCGCTAAGCCGTGAGCAGACGCTGGCTTACGCCGCCGCTATAGCATCGGCCACCAATCTCCCGGTCAGCGCCGATCTGGAAAACGGTTTTGGCGATGCCCCGGAAGCTGCGGCTGAGACCATCCGTCTCGCCGCGGCGGCGGGAGTGGTCGGCGGCTCGATCGAGGATGCCACCGGGCGCGCGGATCACCCTATCTACCATTTCGATCACGCCGTGGCGCGGGTTCGGGCGGCGGTTGAAGCGGCCCGCTCTCTCAACTTTCCTTTTACCCTCACCGCGCGGGCGGAAAACTACCTGCACGGCCGCCCCGACCTGAAAGACACCATCAGGCGCCTCCAGGCCTATCAGGAGGCGGGCGCCGACGTCCTCTACGCCCCCGCCCTCGCCAGCCGCGAAGATATTGCCGCCGTGGTCAGTTCGGTGGACCGTCCCGTGAATGTTCTTATGGGATTGCGAGGCGTCCAGCTCACATTGGCGGATCTTGATGCGATGGGAGTCAAACGTGTAAGCGTGGGCAGCGCGCTGGCTCGCGCCGCTTTAGGGGGCTTCCTGCGCGCCGCCCAGGAGATGCGCGATCACGGCACTTTCTCCTTTGCGGCGGAAGCGGCGGCTCCCAAAGAGATAACCGCCATTTTTGCAAGCTGAGGCGCGGCACGGATCCGTGCTGCCTGCTGGGTGCCACACCCAACGTGCTTTGTGGATGCCTTCAAAGCCTGGACTCAATGTTTTCCTTACCCGTTTGCGTGGTTCTTGAAGTAAGCTCGCCTTGCCGCAAAAGCCGTCTTACGGCGCGGCCAAAGGGAAACATTCCATGACGAAAATAGCGTACCTGACCGCCGGCCTGGCGGCGGGAGTGTTGTTGGCCAGCTTTGCTATCCTTCTGTCACCAAAAGCAATCGCCCAGGACGCCACCAAGCTTGCTCCGCAAATGTACAAGGTTCTTCTCGACAATTCCCACGTCCGGGTCATTGACTACCACATCGCACCCGGCGCCAAAGAACCGATGCATTCACATCCCTGTGGTGTGGTTGTTTATTACTTCACTGACGCTGATATGCGCACCACTTCTCCGGATGGCAAGATCGTGAGAGGTCACAGCCATGCCGGCGACGTTGTTTGGCGTGACCCGGTCACCCACTCTGCCCAGAACATCGGGCCGGGCGAAGTCCATTCTCTCCTGGTCGAGCCCAAGGATTCTTGCAAATAAATGCACGCAGTCGCTGGCGAGGAGTTTTCACTTCGGAAATGGGGGGGTGCCGACACTTCTCCCCATGCCGCCCGTTTGTAAGCGGCTCGTAACCTGGGCCTACGCTAATGCGTGATGTAGGCGGAGAAGTAATACGCCAGGACGCCGCACATCGCCAGGAATGAAATGCTGTACCCGGTTAGAATCCATAGCTTACGGCGATCAGGATTGCTGCTGGTTGGAACAGACCCCACTGCGGTCCCTGTGGCCTGCTGTTGCATACACTGCCTCCCGTTTCTATGTGATCGGTATCGGGTAACCTATCGGACTCGGCCCTTGGAGCCCTCGGCCGCGAAAATTGCGGCCGTACATAGAACGTGCCCAGAACGGGCGTTATGAATACCCCACGCGCTGCCCGGGTATGGCAGCAATAATGCGCGGATTTTACTACGAATCCAGGGCTGAAAATCACAAAAATCGGGAGCTGCCCGATTTCCGTGTTCCCCCTCAAAACCCAAAATCAGCCCCAAAAAAGGTCATCCAAACGACCCTTTTAGGGCAAAAAAGGGGTCAAAAAGCGCAAAAAAATCCCCGGCCCGCAAGCCGGGGAGAGTCTAGAACCTCTGAAGGAGCAATTACTGCTGGGACGACTTTGCTTCCTTCTTGGCCTTCTGCAGCCTTCTTGTTGGCTTTCTTCGCCTTCTTGGCAGCCTTCTTTTCGGACTTGGACATCTTCTGGTTGCTCGCGGGAGCAGCGGTGGAGCCAGCTTCCTGGGCCACGGCCACGCCGAGCAGCATCGAGGCAGCGAACAGCAATGTGAGCAGCTTCTTCATTTTCCTAAACTCTCCTTAGAGATTTACGGGCAAATTCAGGACGCACGACTTGCTTGGGACCGCCATGCAGGTGATTGTCCTCAGAGGATATAAACCTCAGCACACAACAAAAGTTGCTGGCCCACGCAAAAATATTGGCCCTGCAGGGCTTTAGGGGCCGAAATGGGACAGGCCGGGGGAAAGCCCAAAATTCACAGGTAAGTACCTGCCGCACAGTGTGTTACGTGAATATAATTTTCAGCGGCATTGTGACGGCGGGCACATCCCGGCGGGGGCGACAGCTCTTAGACTGGCGGCATTATGGACAGCACCGCAACCAAACCTACGCACATGAAGGCGGCGCGCGATCCCTCTCAAGACGTATTGCGAGCCGAAGGGCATCCCCTGGATGCGATTTTTAAGCCCCAGAGCGTGGCCGTGGTGGGCGCCACGGAGCGCCAAGGAAGCGTGGGCCGAACCATCCTGTGGAACCTGTTGAGCACGCCTTTTGGGGGCACGGTTTACCCCATCAATCCCAACCGGGGAAGCGTGCTGGGCATCAAGGCTTACCGCTCGCTGGCGACAGTGCCGGAGCGGGTGGAACTGGCGGTGATTGTTACGCCGGCCGAAACCGTGCCGGGAGTGATCGACGAATGCCTGGAGGCGGGAGTCAAGGGCGCGATCGTGATTTCCGCCGGCTTCAAGGAACACGGGGAGCACGGCAAGGAACTGGAGCGGCAGATCCTGCAAAAGATGCAGGGCAGCCGGCTGCGCGTGATCGGGCCCAACTGCCTGGGAGTGATGAACCCGCTGAGCGGGCTGAACGCTACTTTCGCGCAAACCATGGCGCGGCCGGGCAATGTGGCCTTCATCAGCCAGAGCGGGGCGCTGTGCACGGCGGTGCTGGACTGGAGCCAGCGGGAGATGGTGGGCTACAGCGCGTTCGTCTCGATCGGCTCCATGCTGGACGTGGATTGGGGCGACCTGATCGACTACCTGGGCAATGACCCGCGCACGCACTCGATCGTGATGTACATGGAGTCGGTGGGCAACGCGCGCAATTTTCTTTCGGCGGCGCGCGAGGTATCGCTGACCAAGCCGATCATCGTGGTCAAGGCGGGGCGGACGGAAGCGGCGGCGGTGGCCGCGGCTTCGCACACGGGAGCGCTGACGGGCAGCGACGAGGTGCTGGAAGCCGCCTTCCGGCGCTGCGGCGTGCTGCGCGTGACCTCCATTTCCGACCTGTTTTATTTAGCGGACGTACTCTCCAAGCAGCCGCGTCCGCAAGGCCCGAGGCTGGCGATTCTGACCAACGCCGGCGGACCCGGAGTGCTGGCCACCGATGCGCTCATTGGGCTGGGCGCGGAACTGGCGCCGCTTTCGGCGGAGACGATGAAAGCCCTGGACGAACTGCTGCCGCCGCACTGGAGCCACAACAATCCCATCGACGTGCTGGGGGATGCGGGGCCGCAGCGCTACGCCAAGGCGCTGGAGATCGCCTCGCGCGATGCCAGCATCGATGGCCTGCTGACCATCCTGACGCCGCAGGCGATGACCGACCCCACGCAAACCGCGGAACAGCTGAAACCCTATGCCAAGACCACGGGCAAACCGGTGCTGGCCAGCTGGATGGGCGGGGCGGAAGTGGCAGCCGGACAGGACATCCTGCACCGCGCGGGCATACCCACGTTTCCATTTCCGGACACGGCGGCGCGGGTCTTCTACTACATGTGGCGCTACAGCTACAACCTGCGCGGGTTGTATGAAACGCCATCCTTGCCGCTGGAGGCGGCGGCGGCGGTGGACCGCGGCCGCGCCGAGAGCATCCTCAAGCGGGCGCACGCGGCGGGACGGACGCTGCTCACCGAGCTGGAGTCGAAGCAGGTGCTGGCCGCCTACGGCATTCCCTGCGTCCCCACCATGCTGGCCATCAGCGAAAAAGAAGCCGTGGAGCGGGCGCAAGAAATCGGCTACCCGGTGGTGCTGAAGCTGCACTCGGAGACCATCACCCACAAAACCGACGTCGGCGGGGTGCAACTCAATCTGCGGGATGCGGACGCGGTGCGCAAGGCGTTCCGCGCCATCGAGGCGGCGGTGCGGGAGATAAAAGGAGAAGGACACTTTCTGGGCGTGAGCGTGCAACCCATGGTGAAGCAGGAAGGCTATGAGCTGATCCTGGGAAGCAGCATCGACGCACAGTTTGGCCCGGTGCTGCTGTTCGGCTCCGGCGGGCAACTGGTGGAGGTATTCAAAGACCGGGCGCTGGCGCTGCCGCCGCTCAACACCACGCTGGCGCGGCGGACGATGGAGCAGACCAAAATCTTCCGCGCGCTGCAGGGGGTGCGCGGGCGCAAAGCGGTGGACGTGGGCGCGCTGGAAGAACTGCTGGTAAGGTTCAGCGAGCTGGTGGTGGAGAATCCGTGGATCAAGGAGATCGACATCAATCCGCTGCTGGCCTCGCCGGAACGGCTGCTGGCGCTGGATGCGCGGGTGGTGCTGCACGGACGGCAGGTAAAAGAAGAAGATCTGCCCCGGCCGGCGATCCGTCCGTATCCCATTCGCTACGTTGCCCCGTGGCGGCTGAAGAACGGCACCGAGGTCATGATTCGTCCCATTCGCCCCGAGGATGAGCCGGCGCTGGTGCGCTTCCACGAAGCGCTTTCCGAGCGCAGCGTGTATCTGCGCTATTTCCAGCCCATGAAGCTGAGCGCGCGCACGGCGCATGAGCGGCTGACGCGCATCTGCTTCCTGGACTACGACCGGGAGATGGCGCTGGTGGCGGAGCGGCGCGACCCGGGCAGTGGGCAGCAGGAGATTATTGCGGTGGCGCGCTTGAGCAAGCTGCACGCGGTAGACGAAGCCGAGGCGGCCATCGTGGTGAGCGACGACTATCAGCACCAGGGGCTGGGAACGGAGTTGTACCGGCGGCTGGCGCAAATTGCGCGCGACGAAAACATTGCGCGCATCGTTTCCACCATGCTGGGCGAGAACCGCGAGATGCGCGCCATCTGCCAGAAGCTGGGCTTCCGCATCCATACCGACCTGGAGGAGCAGACGGTGAAGGCGGAACTGGCGGTGGGGTAAAAGCAGCACTTAGCAATTAGCCGTTAGCACTTGGCCGTGAAGGATCTGTGTGGGGACGCGGCTTTGCCCCGTCCAGGGCGAGCGCAGCTCGCCTCTTCTTTTATGTATAGACCGGCGCTTCGCCCCGTTCCTCCCAACCTTGTCATCCTGAGAGAGCGCGAGTTGAGCTTGCGACAATGAGCGCGACCGAAGGATCTGTGTGTTTCTAACCCTGACAAATGCAAAGTTTCTTCGTCGCGCTCCTTCGCGTGCGCTCAGTCGCGCTTCCTCAGAATGACTGGAAACGGGGGTGCGTCTGGCGCGGCTGAAGCCGCGCCCTTTCAGGAATACGGAAAAACGAGGCGAGCTGCGCTCGCCTGGACAGCCGAGGCGGCTGTCCCTACACAATCCTCATTTGCCAAGGCGGCCCCAACTTCCACAGGTGGAGAAATGCATAGGTCCTTCGGTCGCGCTCAGCGCGCAAGCGCGGCTCCCGCTTCCTCAGGATGACAGGGTTATGTGAGGCTTGCGGCGAGAGGCGCAAAGCGAGTAGGCGAGCTGCGCTCGCCTGGACAGCCGCGGGCGGCTGTCCCTACAGAATCCTCATTGCCAAGGCGGCCCCAACTTCCACAGGTGGAGAGATGCATAGGTCCTTCGGTCGCGCTCACCGCGCAAGCGCGGCTCGCGCTTCCTCAGGATGACAGGGTTATGTGAAGCTGGCGATATGCGCAAAGCGAGTAGGGGAGCTGCTCACCCGCAGAGCGTGCAGGCGAGCTGCTCACCCGCAAAGCGAGTTGGGAGCTGCGCTCGCCTGGACAGCCCACTACAGCGCGCCAAAACGCGGGCGCGCCGGGGACCCCCGGGGCGGGTCCCTACACATTCATCTCCCACCGAAATGGCGGCTGTCCCTACACAAATCCGGGCGACTCGCGCGAAAGGCGCAGCGCAACTACAATTGACCGATTGCGATGCGCATCGTGGCCATCATAGCGGGCGGCATTCTGGTACTGGCGATCCTGCTGGACGCGTTTGAAACCATCGTGCTGCCGCGGCGGGTGACGCGCTCGTTCCGGTTCACGGCGATGTTTTATCGCACCACGTGGCGGCCGTGGGCGGCGATGGCGCGCTTCATCTCCGGGCCGCGGCGGCGCGAATCCTATCTCAGCTATTTCGGGCCGCTCTCGCTGCTAGTGCTGCTGGGCCTGTGGGCGCTGGCCATGATCGCGGGCTTTGCCCTGCTGCAGTACGGGGCAGGCACACAGGTGCGAGCGCCGGGCGGGGCAACCGGGTTCGGCGATCTGATGTACTTCAGCGGCAGCACATTTTTCACGCTGGGCCTGGGCGACGTGGTGCCGCTCTCCGGAGGGGCACGGGCGCTGGCGGTACTGGAAGCGGGCGTAGGCTTCGGCTTTCTAGCCATGGTGATCGGCTATCTGCCGGTGATTTACAGCTCGTTTTCGCGGCGCGAGGTGGAGATTTCGCTGCTGGATGCGCGCGCCGGATCGCCACCCAGCACGCAGGAATTTCTGGCGCGGCTGGCGGGAGCGCACAACCAGGGGCTGCTGGACCGCTTTCTGCACGAGTGGGAGCACTGGGCGGCGGAGGTGCTGGAGAGCCACATTTCCTACCCGGTGCTGGCGCTGTTCCGCTCGCAGCACATTAACCAGTCGTGGCTGGGAGCGCTGACCACGATTTTGGATGTGAGCGCGCTGATCATCGTTGGGGTGGACGGAATACCGGAGAACCAGGCGCGGCTCACGTTCGCTATGGCGCGGCACGCGGTGGTAGACCTGGCGCAGGTAATTGGAGCGGAGTATCGAACCAACGCGCCCGACCGATTGCCGGCGGGGGATTTAGCAAGTCTGCGCGAGGCCCTGGCGGCGAGCGGTCTGCAGTTGCGCCCCGGCGAGGAGGCGGATCGCAAGCTGCGAACTTTGCGGCGGATGTATGAGCCCTACGTGCATGCGATGTCGCAGAGACTACTTCTCAAGCTCCCGGCCTGGACCAGCGCAGTGAAAGCCCGGGACAACTGGCGCAGCAGCCCCTGGGATAAGCTGATCGCTAAAGAGGATGGCAGCGTGCCAATGGCTATCGTGGAAGAGCACTTTTAAGAGGCGTAGTCGGGAGCCGGGCGCTTTTAAAGCATTTGGGTTTGCCACAAATCGTGCAGGTGGATGATGCCCTGAAGGCGGCCCTGGGAGTTCACGACGGGCAAGGAAGTGATCTTTTTCTCCTCCATGACGGCGAGGGCGGCGGCGGCGAACTGTTCGGGGGCAATCACCTTGGGATTGGGAGTCATGCAGTCGGCGGCGGTGAGGTCGAGCACGTCCTTGCCGCAGCGCTCGAGCAAGCGGCGAAGGTCGCCGTCGCTGATCACACCCAGCAGGCGCTCGCCTTCGACAACGGTGGTGACGCCGAGCTTCTTGCGCGACATCTCGTAAATCACATCCGGCATTTTGGTGGCGGGAGCGACGCGGGGGATGGCGTCACCAGTGTGCATCAGATTCTCCACCCGCGCCAGACGCTTGCCCAGCTTGCCGCCGGGATGGAGATCGGCGAAATCCTCTTCCTTAAAGCCGCGACGCTCGGCGAGGGCCATGGCCAGCGCGTCGCCCAATGCCAGCATGGTGGTGGTGGACGCGGTGGGGGCCAGGCCCAGGGAGCAGGCTTCCTTATCGACCGAGCAATCGAGGGCCACCTCGGCGGCGGAGGCCAAGGTGGAGAGCTTAGGTTCGCGGGCACCGGCGCCAGCTGGGTAGATGCGATCGCAGGTCAGGCTGATAAGAGGAATCTGCAGGCGCTTCATGGTGGCGAGCAGTTGCAGGATTTCCTCGGTCTCGCCGCCGGCGGAGAGGGCAATGACGATATCGCCGCGCACCAGCATGCCAAGATCGCCGTGGAGGGCCTCCGCGGGATGAAGGAAGAGCGCAGGAGTGCCGGTGGAATTGAGGGTGGCGGCGATCTTACGTGCCACCAAGCCGCTTTTGCCTAAGCCGGTGACGACCACCCGTCCGGCGCAGCCATAGAGGAGATCCAGGGCGCGCTGAAAGTCTTGAGCCATGGGCCCGGCCAGGCGCTCGGCGAGGGCGAGCAGGGCCTCGGCCTCGATGCGGACAACGTTTTCGCCGATGGATTTGGCCCGCGCGGTGGATTTCATGGAAAGGGAGATGGTAGCAAAAAATCAACACAGTCCGCAGGGACGGCGGTAGATCACATGGGCACCCGCTCGAGAGACACAATGAACTGAATTCCCTCCACGCGCTTGCCCTGCAGGCGCGCATCGTTGGTCACGAACAGGTCCGCGCCGGCGGCAGAGGCACAAGCAAGCTGGAGAGCATCCGGAGCGCGGAGCGAACGGTCACAGCGCAGCGTGGCATAGTTCCTGGCGGCCTTAGTGTCGAAAGGCAGCACCACCGCAGCGGCCAGGATGGCGTCCTCGTATTTCCTGCAAAGCTCGCGATCGTGGTGTTCCGTGGGTTTTACGAGGATTTCGCCCAAAGTAAGGGCGGAAGTCAGCAGGCGGTCGCCCCGGGCCAGCATCTTGCGGCGCAGTTCGGCGGCCTGCTCGGAGAGTTCGCCATAATTCTCGAAAAGATAAATGAAGATGTTGGTATCCCAGAAAATGCGGCTCATTCCCAGCCCTCGCGCAGGCGGCGTACATAATCGTCGGCGTGTTCGTCCTGCCAGAGCGCGCTGCCGGAGCCGCGCAGCGCCAGCAAGGGATCGGATTTGCGAGAGCGAGTGGCCGCGGCCGAACACCAGTCGCGATACCAGTCGAGGAGTCCCCGGTAGGCGGAGGGCAGGTCCTCGGCCACGGGCGTCATCTTTCCACCTTCGCGTTCGGGATCATAAGCGTCGCCGGGCCGGTACAGACGACGGCGGCCGGGGGCGGTTTCGAAGAGCATGCGATAGCGACCGGGATTGGGACGGCGGTTGGCTACGCAATGCTGAACGACGTGGACGTAAACGCCGGGGCGAATGGCTTCTCCGGTAACGCCCTCTTGCCTCGCCCTAGCAACGATTTCCTCGACCGCAAAATCGGGGTGCTCGGGGTGCTCGCGATGAAGTAGAGCTGCCGCCAGCCAGACCTCGTCAGCCACCTTGATCTCTGATTTCTCAGCAACGGTGCCCATATGTACCTCCTCCTGTTTATACATACTCTACAATGTAACTTAGTATTTGTCGAACTATACCTTACATAAGAGCCGCTGTTTTTCGATTTCATCGTGTTTCCTTTAGGATGAATGGTTTAAGCAAAACCAGGAGCAAAAGCGTACATGCATCGCTGGTCAAAACTATTCATGCCGACCCTGCGGGAAGCGCCTGCCGACGCTGAGGTCGCCAGCCACAAGTACCTGCTGCGGGCGGGCTACATACGCCAGCTGTCGGCGGGGATCTACAACTACCTGTTTCTGGGCTACCGCTCGATGCTGAAGATCACGGCGATCGTGCGGCAGGAAATGGACAAGATCGGGCAGGAGTTCTATTTGCCGGCGCTGCATCCGCGGGAGCTATGGGAAGCCAGCGGACGATGGGCCGCCTGGGGCGAGATCCTGTTTCGCCTGAAGGACCGCAAAGGCGCGGATCTCTGCCTGGGGCCAACCGAAGAGGAGGTCATGACCGAGATCGCGCGCAAAGAGCTGCGCAGCTACAAGCAACTGCCGCAGATCTGGTACCAGATCCAGTCCAAATTCCGCGACGAGCCCCGGCCCAAGGCAGGACTGCTGCGGGTGCGTCAGTTCACCATGAAGGATTCTTATTCTTTCGATCTGGATGCGGCCGGGCTGGATGTTTCTTTTAAGAAACACTATGAGACGTATTGCCGGATTTTTGACCGCTGCGGCTTGCAATACGTAGTAGTGGAGGCGCACTCGGGGGGGATGGGCGGATCGCAGTCGAATGAATTCGCGGTGTACTCGGACGCGGGCGAGGACTTTATTGTGAGCTGTCCCAACTGCCGCTACGCGGCCAACCTGGAGAAAGCGACTTCGCGGCTGGAAACGGTAGCCGACTACGAAGCCAGCGGCAACGGCATGCCGGAACCGGTACATACGCCGGGGCTGAAAACA
>DATGIY010000340.1:0-2198 GCA_035295475.1 Terriglobales bacterium | reverse complement strand
AAAAAGAACTGGCCGGCGCGGCCCGCTGTCGCCGCCTCCGCATCGCCGCCCGCGACATTGGCTGTGTGCCAGGCTTGCCATCAGCAGAATCTCGCTGGCGGCCTCGCAGCGCCAAGGCTGGCCGGCCAGAGCTACGAATATCTGGTCGAGACGATGCGCGGCTATGCCGAAGGCGGGCGGACCAACAGTGCCGACATGACGCGAATTATGGAAGCGCTTTCGCCTGCCGAGCGGGAGACGATGGCGCGTTACATATCCCGGCTCTGATCGGCAGCAGCGTGACGGCGCCGGTGCGCCTTGCGTCAGATATGGACTCCGTTGACGCGCAGACGACAATGCTGAACTTGTAAAGTTGGTTTCTTTGGTGAACACTTAAAAAAAGGGCTTTGGCCGAAGACAGAGCCGAAATCGGAAATTCGAATTCACGGGAGGCTATCATGGATTCCAACGGATCTGGCCGGAGGCGATTCCTGAAACGCGCTGCTGCATTGGCTGGTGTTGCGGCAGGCGCCGGTGCAGGCGCCGAATGGGCCGCGAAAGGCCAATCAATCAAGCCTGAAGTTCAAGCCCACGATGCCCACGTCCACCGTACCCCCTCACGCCGAGGGGTGAGAATGAGCGTCGATCACATTACCTACTACACTCCGCTTCAGGATTATTCGGGAATCATCACGCCCTCCCGACTCCACTTCGTACAATACCACGCGTCCCACTTCCCTGAGATCGATGTGCAGCAGCATCGCCTCACGATCCACGGCTTGGTGGATAGGCCTATGAGTTTCACCGTGGATGAGCTCAAGAGCCTGCCTTCGGTAACCCGCATTCATTTCCTGGAGTGCCACGCCAACAGCTCTCCCCAGATCCATCATGCGGGCAATCAGAACATGGGGCTGCCGGTCCAGTATATCCACGGCATGACGAGCTGCAGCGAATGGACCGGCGTGCCGCTTTCCGTGTTGCTGAACGAGGTCGGGCTGAAAAAAGAGGCGAGTTGGCTGGTCTCAGAAGGGGCGGACCCCGGCAAGTTTTCACACACCCTTCCAATGGCAAAGGCGATGGAAGATGTGCTCGTGGCCTATGGCCAGAACGGCGAGCCGTTGCGCGTCGAGCAGGGTTACCCGATCCGGCTGCTGGTTCCCGGCTGGGAAGCGCCCTTCAGCGTGAAGTACCTGAGGCATATCAAGGTCGTGGACCAGCCCTACCACGCCTGGAACGAAGCCATGAATCACTCCATCCCGAGAGATGATCTGGGCGGCAAGGCGCGGTGGTACCATTTTCAGTTCGGACCAAAATCGGTGATTACGCGGCCTTCAGCTGGACTGAAAGTAGCTCGCCCGGGATATGTCCAGGTTACCGGCATCGCCTGGTCCGGCGGTGGCGTGGTCAAGAAGGTCGACGTATCGACGGACGGCGGCCTCACCTGGAAGGAAGCCAAGCTCCAGGCACCGGTGCTTCCGAGGGCGCACACCCGGTTTACCTTTGACTGGGCCTGGGACGGCCAGGAAGCGGTGATCATGTCGCGTTGCACGGACGAACTGGACGAAGTCCAGCCGTCGCGCGCGGAGCTGTATGCCAACTGGGGCATCAGCGAGGAGGAGTCGAAAAAACCGCCGTCCCGCGCCATTCATACCAATGCGATGCAGCCCTGGAAGGTGGCCCGCGATGGGAGCGTGCACAATGCGATGTTCCTGGCTTAGTCTGCTCGCGTCTGTGATGATCCTGGCAGCCCCGTCGGCGGGGCTGGCCCAGTCGCCCAAATATAATGTGGGCACGCCCCTGAGCCAGGAGGAAATCAAGGGCTTCGACTTCATGATCGGCCCGGAGGGACAAGAACTCCCTCCTGGGCACGGCACCGCCGAGGAAGGCGCGGCGATCTTTGCGAAGCGGTGCGAGGTCTGCCACGGGAAGAATGGGCAACAGGGGGTGCTCCGGCGCTTGGTGATAGGCAGTCCGGGCAAGCCTTTTCGCGGCCCTTTCAAACCTGAGGACAGGGACAGCGTAGCCTACTACCCGTATGCGACGATCGCGTGGGACTATATCAACCGCGCGATGCCTGTTCCCAAACCGGGTTCGCTCACCCCTGACGAAGTTTACGCGGTGACCGCATTTCTGCTCTACCGCAACGGCATCATCGGTGAAACCGACATCATGGACGCCAAGAGCCTGCCGAAGGTCGAAATGCCGAACCGCAATGGCTT
>DATGIY010000339.1:0-2409 GCA_035295475.1 Terriglobales bacterium | reverse complement strand
CGCTACCGGTGCGGGAGTGCCCGGGGCAAAATCCAACTCAAAATCCACCACGTGCAGCGTCGCTGCCGTGCGGTGCACCGTGGTGGCAAGGTCGGCTCCTGTTGCTATGAGGTTGAAGTTGAAATCGAATACGCTTCCATGCCTTGTTCGGACTGCATACGAAGTGCCGCCGCGCGTCGGCGTCACGGTTTCGCCCGCACACAGATCCAACAGAAAACCCCCCGCTTCGCAAGCAATTGTGACCGCGCTGCTGTAGCCGTATAAAGAGGTGAGTTCGCCGGTGTAGCTGCCTTCCTGGCCAGCAAACAAAGTGATAACGGGGTTGTTAAGGGAGAAAACAAAGTCAGGCCCGGGCGAAGCCAGAACCATTTCCCACGCGCCTCGGCCGTAAGTCGCCGCCCGCAGGAGCTTGAGCTCGCCTGACTTGAACATTGCCAACTGCGTCACGGGAACGGTGGGCAGGGAGTGCGCAGCGAGCGTACTGCCGATTTCTTCCCAGTTCGTGGCGGATTGTGTCATATCTGCGGCGAAAACCCCGACATCGGTGCCCACATAGACCAGCTGGTGATTGTCGGGATCGATCAGCAGGGAATCGGCTGGGGCATCGGGCAAATCGCCGGTTACGTCCGCCCAACTCACGCCCGCATCGGCACTTTTCCAGATATGCGGCACCCCGAAGCCCATGACACTGGCATAAACAGTGCTACCCGTGAGGTCGGCGGGATTGAGGGCAATGCTGGAAATAGGAAAGCCGGTCAGTGGGGGTGTGGCGTCATACCAGCCCGAAGGCCCGGCCTGGGCGTTCGTGGTCGCGAAGATTCGCCCTGCCGCGGTGCCGGCGTAAATGATTGGCGAGCCCTCTGCTCCAGAAGTTCCTCCACCGGCCAGGGAGGAAATCATGTTCTCCTCGCTGCCGCTGCAGGGTGAGTCCACACCGGTATCGAAATTAAAGCTGAGCGCGGCGAAATTGCTGCCATCGCTGTTGCCACGCCAAACCCTGCAGGTTCCTACCAGCATGCGGTTGTCCGCCGCTGGATCGATGAGGTACGGAGTCACAAAGGCGCCGGCATCACCGCCCAACGTGGAACTGCTGACCGCCATTGCAAAATCCTGCGCCAAGCAGGCAATGCCGCGATCACAGCTTTGGACGCTCACCCCCGAATTCGCCGTGAACCATAGAGCGGGTTGGCTGCGGCTGATTGCGGTACGGCCACCGCTGCCGCCGTTCACGGCGATCCAGGTTGTGCCATTGCCGCCTGAGTGGCTGAGGTCCGTGGCGGCGGAGCCATTGTTTGCCGCTCCCGCCAGAATAGTGCCGGCTTCGGAGGGATGTTGCGACAGGGAAATGAGAGAGGTGAGCGAGCCCAGCGTGCTGTTCAGGCTCTCAAACGCGTTAGGCGATTGACTGCAGGCGCCCGAACTCAGTCCGTAGCCGTCGAGAGCGCGGTAGACGCCGCCGTCGTTGCCAAAATACATGACCGCCTGGCCGCTACTCGCGACCATGTAGCTGATGGCGTGCTGGCTGGGATGCACATGCGCCAGCGAGCCTACGGGGACACAGCCATAGGCGTGAGTCAAATTGAGGAAAGGATAAGCGGCGCAGCTTGGGTTGGAACTGTTGATACGGCACTTGTAAATGTTGGTAGAGGCGGCATAAAGGTCGGTGGCCGTAGCGCCGTTAGGAACCGCCGCCAGTTCCAGGCTATACCAGCCCTGCTCGGCGGCTCCGCAGCCCTCGAAATCACCGCAGTTCTCGATGCCGCTTTCCGAGATGGCGCTCCACGTTGCTCCCCCGTCGGTTGTTTTCCAGATTCCCTGGTCTGTGAACTCTCCGGCCGTGAGGTCGCCGGAGATATACCAGACATACATCTCGTTCTTGCCCGTACGAACCGCAACCTCTCCCCGCAGAATGGGACAAGTGTAAGCTCCGCCGGGAGGGCACTTGGTTGTGTTCAAAACGTCACCGCCTGGCTGATTGGGCAGCCGCGTCCAATTCAGTCCGTCGCTGGAACTGTAGATCCCATGCCAGGCCATGGCGGCGAAAAACTTCCCCGCTAGTGGGTTGTAAGCTACGTCGCTGACACTGGATTGCGTGGCGAGGGCAGAACCGTCTTTCACGACCGCGGAATACCAGCTGGCGCCGTAATCGATGGAATAGTACAAACCCTGGCCTGAGTCGCTGACGCCAGGATAAAAAATGAAGTTGCTCGCCGCGGCCACTGCCAGATTGGGATGGTCCGTAGAGAAGGCGATCTTGCTGAATCCCAACCCGGCAAAAGGTTTGGCGCCACTATCGGCGGCGGTGATCAAGCTCCAGTGTGCGCCTCCATCGCTGGAGCGCAGGATTCCCAGACCGTAATAGGAATCCAGGGCCAGGTTGGGTTCGCCGGTGCCGACCAGAATTACTTG
>DATGIY010000338.1:0-5701 GCA_035295475.1 Terriglobales bacterium | reverse complement strand
ATCGTTTACTGAAAGACCCCAAAGTAGAAGACCCCGTACGGCTTTGTCAACTGTTCCACTCTTTTTCGCGACCGTGGTGTATCCGTAAAAGTGACATTTACCCCTTAGTTTTTGAGTGTTGTGTTGCGCGCTCAAGAAGGTCTCCCAGGGCGGGGAATGGGGAGAGGAGAGAGGTGTGATCGCTCGCAACAAACAGTGTTTTTTATTGACCACCAGCATCATTTGATGTACAAAGGCCGGTCTCTGGGGACGTTCAGATAACAAAAGAAGAAGCTGTCAATCCATGAGGTCACCTCATGCGGATTCCGGCCTCAAGTCCTGTTTGCCGGACGGGGCCCAAGGGGCGCACATGAAAAAGCACATAAAAACATGGCCGGCAGTGATCCTGGTCGTCGTCCTCTCCTGGGCCAACATTGCGGCAGCGCAGCAGCCGACAGACTGGTCATGGCTCGACAACTTCATTCAGTCTTCGATGAAAGATTGGAAGGTGCCGGGCGTGTCCGTGGCGGTGGTGCGCGACCACTCGGTTGTGTACCTGAAGGGATTCGGGGTGCGCGATATCCGCAAGCCGCAGCCCGTAACCGCCGATACACTTTTTGATATCGGCTCCTGCACTAAGGCGTTTACCGCCGCCGCCGCTGCCATTCTGGTAGACCGGGGAAAGATGCAGTGGGATGGGAAGGTCAGGACCTATGTTCCCTTCTTTCACCTGGAGGACCCGCTCGCCGACGAGTACGTGACCATGCGAGATTTGTTGACCCATCGCACTGGCCTGCCCGGTGCGGACCTGATGTGGTACCAGTCGAATGTGCCGCGGGAAGAACTGATCCGGCGCCTCGCCTATGTGAAACCGACGGCTGGGTTCCGAACGCAATTTCAATATCAAAACATGATGTATGCGACGGCAGGCCAGGCCGTCGGTAACGCCGCAGGGAGCACCTGGGACCAGTTCGTGCGCGAGGACATTTTCCAGCCACTGGGCATGACCGATTCCGACACCAGCGCCGTGGAGGCCCAGAAATCGGCCGACTACGCCACCCCCCACGAATCCAATCCCGATGGATCCGTCAAGGCGATCAATTGGGTGAACATCGACAATGTCGGCCCTGCCGGTTCCATCAATTCGAGCGCGCGCGACATGGCCAAGTGGATCAGCTTTCAGCTCGGAGACGGAACCTACGACGGCAAACGCGTGATTTCCGCCCAGAACATGCGGCTCATGCACACGCCGCAGATGGTAATCCCGCCCGACGGCGAGATCCCGAAGGTATTTTTCCCCGATTCCACTCAGCTCAGTTATGGTCTGGGCTGGTTTATTCAGCAGTATCGCGGGCATGAACTGATTCTGCACGCCGGCGACATCGATGGCTTCTCGACCATGGTGGTGCTGATTCCGGAAATCCACACCGGCTATTTTGTGGACATAAATTTGAGCAGCTCTTACCGCCAGGTATTGAGTTACGAAATAGCGGATAAGTTGCTCCAGTTGCCCGCCCAGGATTGGAGCGCCCATTTCCGCAAAGTGGAGGCCGACCTCAAAGCCGAGGAAAAGGCCGGCGAGGCTTGGCAATCGAAGCGAGTGGCCGGCACTCACCCTTCCCGCGAGCCCCGCGCCTATGCAGGTAAATATGAAAATCCGGCGTACGGCGAGGCGGAAGTCACGTTGCAGAACACCGGGCTCGTGTTCCGGTTCCACAGCTTCACCTCGCCGCTGGAGCACTGGCAGTACGACACCTTTGTGGCGAATCTGGACGGCAAAACCCGGCTTGCATTCTGCCTTGATGCTGATGGCAACGTCACCGGCTTTACCCTGAACGGAATTCGGTTCGTGCGGCAGGCCGAGTCAAAGTCCTCGCACTAACGGTCAAATCACCGGGCCGACGGAGGTCGAAGAATGAAGACGAAGCTGTCCATTCTCGCAGTCATCTTGCTGGCGGCCAGCGCCATGCAAGCACAAGGCCCTCTGCTCATGCAGAGCCCGACGCTCAACGCCTCGCACATCGTCTTCGCCTATGGCGGCGAGCTCTGGAGGGTCAACCGCGACGGCGGCACAGCCGTGCAACTGACCAATGGCCCGGGCAGAAAGCAAGCGCCTCATTTTTCGCCCGACGGAAGGTGGATCGCCTTTACCGCGCAATACGGTGGCAACTTCAATGTATACGTAATGCCCGCTGATGGGGGCGAACCACGCCAGCTCACTTACGGTCCGGGTCCGGATCATGTTGAGGGCTGGACACCGGACGGCAAAAACATTCTGTTCCGATCGCCGCTGGAAAGCTACTCACCGCGTTACGAACAGCTCTATACGGTGCCCTTCAACGGTGGCATTGAGCAGGCGCTTGCGTTGCCCATGGGCTACCAGGGATCATATGCATCCGATGGCCAGCATCTGGCCTACACACCTCTTCCCCGCGAGCTGTTCTTCGTAGGTTTTCCGCTGGTACACGCCTTCTGGGCGCACTATCACGGGGGCCTCGCCCCCGAGGTGTGGATTGCCGATCTTGCCGATTCCTCTGTCGTCAAGATCCCGCACGAGAACGCCAGCGACTTCAATCCGATCTGGGTTGGAAAAAAGATCTATTTCTTATCGGCGCAGACGGAACCGATTACGCTCTACGCCTATGACACCGACTCCAAGACGGTCACCCGGGTTGTGGAGAACCATGGGATGGACATCATGTCAGCTTCCGCCGGGCCGGGAGCTATCGTTTACGAGCAGTTTGGATCCTTGCACCTTTACGATCTCGCCAGCGGGCAAGAACATGAAGTCCGGGTGCAGATTCGCGGTGACTTTCCTGAAATTCGCCCGCATTTTGCAAAGGTCGCCGACCATGCCCTGAACGCGGAAATTTCGCCCACCGGGGTAAGGGCGGTTTCGAGGCGCATGGCGAGATTCTCACGGTCCCGGCTAGCAAAGGCGACGTGCGCAATCTCACCAATTCTCCCGGCATCGCCGATCGTTCTCCCGCGTGGTCTCCCGACGGAAAATCGATTGCCTATTTCTCCGACGCTTCCGGGGAATACGCTTTGCACATAAAAAACCAGGACGGAATGGGAGCCGCTCGCGTGATCAGCCTTCCCGGCCGGTCCTATTACTTCGACCCGCTGTGGTCGCCGGACAGCAAAAAGATCGCCTTCATCGACAATCATTTGAGCCTCTGGTACGTCGACCTGGACCAACCGCAGCCCAGGAAAATTGATAGCGATACGTACTTCTCTTTTGCGCACGGGATGAATCCCTCGTGGTCGCCGGATAGCGCCTGGGTCGCCTATACCAAGCTGCTGGCAAATCATATGCGGGCTGTGTTCGCTTATTCGCTCGATTCGGGAACAACAACCCAGGTTACTGACGGGATGAGCGATGCCCGCTTTGCCGCCTTCGACAAAGGCGGTAAGTATCTTTATTTCACCGCCAGCACGAATAGTGGTCCGACGGAAGTCGCGCTGGATATGTCCAGCCTTGGCTACAACATCAAACGCAGCGTATATCTGCTCGTCCTGCGCCGGTCCGATCCTTCTCCCTTGCGCCCGGAGAGCGACGAGGAACATGTATCCACTTCGTCAGCCGGAAACGCGAGCAACCAGGGAAAACCGCCGGCAAAAGAAGCGGGCAAGGAAGGCGAGAAGGGCACGCACATCGATTTCGACGGTATTGCCCAGCGCATTCTTGCCCTGCCCGTGCCGGCAGCGAATTACGTCGGTCTAGCGGCGGGCAAAGAAGGCGAGCTTTTCCTGGAGCAAGCCGACCCAGAAGCTGATTCCGAAGACGAGGGTCCTGTAAGTTTGTTGAAATTCACGCTAAGCGATCGCAAGCTTACGCCCCTTGCGTCGGGCATCAACGACATCAGGCTGTCCTTCAACGGAGAGAAGTATTTATTCCGCAAAGACAAGGACTGGGGCATTGCATCGACTGCCGCTCCTTTAAAACCAGGAGAGGGCCTTCTGGATACGGCTGCGATGCAGGTAGCGGCTAATCCACGGAAAGAATGGAAACAGATGTACCAGGAAGTGTGGCGAATCGAGCGCGACTACTTTTATGCGAAGAATTACGACGGGCTCAACATCGCCGCTGCCGAAAAACAGTACAGCGCCTTCCTTCCCGGAATCGTCAGCCGCGAAGACCTGAATTATCTCTTTCGCGAGATGTTGGGCAAACTCTCCGTGGGGCACATGTTTGCCCAGGGTGGCGATGTCCCCAAGGTGGCGCCGGTTAGTGTGGGATTGCTGGGCGCCGACTACAGCGTGGAAAACGGCCGTTACCGATTCACCAAAATCTACAGCGGAGAAAACTGGAATCCTCATCTTCGCGCTCCTCTGACCGAGCCGGGAATCGATGTAAAGACGGGGGATTACCTGCTGGCAGTAAACGGCCGCGAACTCCACGGCAGCGACAACATTTACCAGTTTTTCCTGAACACCGCCGGTAAACAGCTGCTGCTGAAAGTGGGCCCCCATCCGGATGGTTCTCAGTCACGGGAAATCACGGTTGTGCCGGTTGAAGATGAGATGTCCTTGCGTTTCCGCGATTGGATCCAAGGCAATATCCGAAAAGTCGATCAGTTGAGCGGGGGCAAGATTGCTTATGTCTACCTTCCCGACACGGCGATGGGCGGCTACACCTATTTCAATCGCTACTTTTTCGCCCAGGTCAACAAGCAGGCGGTCATCATCGACGACCGCTTCAATAGCGGCGGACAGGCGGCCGATTACATCATCAGCATTCTGCAACGAAAGCTTTGGAACTACTGGTACACGCCATCCGGAGCTGTTGCCACCGAGCCGGGCCTGGCGATCTTCGGCCCCAAAGCAATGCTCATCAATCAGTACGCCGGTTCCGGCGGGGATCTTATTCCCTGGATATTCCACCACGTGGGGTTGGGGCCGTTGATCGGCGAGAGGACATGGGGCGGAGAAGGTGGTATCACCGGATACCCCGATCTCATCGACGGCGGCTCGGTAACAGCGCCTAACCTCGCATTCTTTACCACTGAGGGCCATTGGGGCATAGAGAACGAAGGAGTACCACCGGATATCGAGGTGGAGATGGAGCCACAGGCCTGGCGGCAAAACCACGATCCGCAACTGGAAAAGGCGGTCCAGGTGCTGCTGGAGGATTTGCGACAACATCCCTTGCCACAGCCGAAGGTACCCGCCTTCCCAAGCTACTGATATTTTGGCGGGCAGCGGTCTGGTGGCTGAATCGATAGTTGCCGTTCGCGCGTACACGCCCGACGGTGTAGTGCAACCGTCTGAACTGCGAGATACTGAAGAAACTGTGTTGCCATGGGAGCCGCTTCTTAACCGGCTCTCCCACTGGCCAGGGGGAAACAGTGATACTCGCGGCGGCTGTACCCGCACCGCTGACGGACTGGGCAAATTTTTACGTGATCGTTGGCTCCTCGGCCGGGGCGTTAACTGGATTGCAGTTTGTTGTGATCGCCCTGATCGCTCAAAGGCAGGCTGCCGGCAGCATGTTGGAAATCCGGGCTTTTGGCACGCTCGCGCTGCTGTTCATTGGAATTCACAACGCGTGGGACACAGTTACGTACGTGGCGATTAAGCCGTCGCACCGGCCGGATAGCGCCCCCGAATAGGCAGGCCAAGCTGCCCCCGCCTGGCTAAGTTTTCAAAACCTGGTCCACGAGCTGGCCAACCGCACGATGCGCTTCTTTGATTGCGGTGCGATGGTCGGGCGCGCCGG
>DATGIY010000337.1:0-10192 GCA_035295475.1 Terriglobales bacterium | reverse complement strand
GGTTGGCATTGGCCCCGGGATCACTCGGGTTCTGATCCAGGACTTGGCGAAATGCGGCCTCTGCCTGTGCCAAGTCGCCCTGGGCCAGGGCCTTTTCTCCCCTGATATAAAGGCTGCGAGTATCGCCTGAAGCGGTTGTGCTCTGAGTACCATTGGGAGCGAGCGCAACCCCGGGGATGAACCAAGGGGGATGCACAGCGAACAGCAGGACGAGCATCAGCATGAGGGCGTTTGAGTAAAAAGCATACAGGCATGCGTGGTGGGAGCGTCAAGCGCTGCCCTTACTCACGAGTCTGCGGACGGCATTCTCGGAAAGACGGAGCCTTACTCTCCCATAATTCATATGGCCGAGAGTCATTCTATGAAATCGCGGAGCTCAGCTTCCACAAGAGCCCCCTTCACCTGAACGCGATGCTCGCGGCAAACAGCTGAAGTAA
This sequence comes from Terriglobales bacterium, assembly GCA_035295475.1. Lineage (GTDB taxonomy): Bacteria > Acidobacteriota > Terriglobia > Terriglobales > Acidobacteriaceae > JAICWP01. The sequence goes on along the minus strand of DATGIY010000337.1, from coordinate 9,755 downwards.
AAGACTGTAGCGAAAAATATCAGTAGGCGGATAGGCGGCTTTGCAGTTGGTTCACAGATTGCCCAACAACACAATGGATGTGTGTATTCGGTGCTAGGCAGATCCTTTGGTTCTAATCCCGAAAGGAGTCCCGGCATGAAAGTTCGCCTGCGGTGGATCGCCCTTACATTCTTCGTTGCAGCGTTTTCTCTCACCATGCTGGCGCAAGATACGGGCCAGATCACCGGTACTGTGCATGATTCATCCGGAGCTGCCGTCGCCAATGCGAAAGTGACCGTGAGCAATACTTCGCAGGGAATCGTGCGCCCCACCGTTTCCAACTCCAGCGGCGACTGGCTGGTCGGAGGGCTGCCGGGTGGGGTTTACAACGTTAGCATCGAGGCCCCAGGTTTCAAGAAGTTTCAGGCCAAGGAAATTACCCTGCGGGTCGGGCAAAAATTGCGTCAGGACGCCACCCTGGAGGTGGGCGCCACCGCGACCGAGATCACCGTGCAAGGTTCCGCGGTGGCCCCGGAAACACAGTCTTCCGATTTGGCGGGCACGGTTACAGGCAAGGAAATCACCCAGCTACAGCTCAATGGGCGCAATTTCACCCAGCTGGCCACCCTGGTCCCGGGCGTCAGCAGCCAGACCGGACAGGATGAGGGCACGGTCGGGGTTTACGGCAACGTCAACTACAGCATTAACGGCGGCCGCGTCGAATACAACAACTGGGAATTGGACGGCGGCGACAATATGGATAACGGCAGTAATGGCACGCTGAACGTTTATCCCAGCATTGATGCCATTGCCGAGACCCGGGTTCTTACTTCGAACTACGGCGCCCAGTACGGCCGCAACGGCTCCGGAACGATCGAGACCGAACTCAAGTCCGGCACCCGCTCCTTCCATGGCGACGCCTACGAATTTGTGCGCAATGACGCCTTTAATGCCCGCAACTACTTCCAGCAGACGGTCCCCCCGTATAAAAAGAACGATTACGGTTACACCATCGGCGGACCGGTTTATATCCCCGGGGTCTACAACACCAGCAAGCAAAAGACTTTCTTCTTCTGGTCGCAGGAATGGCGCAAAGATCGCGTGCCCGGCACCAACTTCAACCGCGAAGTGCCAACACTCGCGGAGCGCGGCGGCAACTTTTCCGATGTCTGCCCAGGCACCGCTTGCCCGCACATACCTGGTACGACGACAGCTTTCCCAGGCAACACTGTTCCACTTAACCCCAATGGCGTAGCGCTTGAGAATGCCTTGATCCCCACGCCCAATTCCGGCGCAAACGGGTTCGTGCTCTCGCCGATACAGCCCACGAACTGGCGGCAAGAGTTGCTGCGCTTAGATCACAATTTCACCGATAAAGTGCGGCTCAGTTTCCACTACATCCACGATTCCTGGCAGACGCAAACGGCCACGCCGTTGTGGACCAACGCAGGGGATTTCCCCACCATCGGCACCAACTTCAAGGGCCCAGGGGTCAGCCTGGTTGCCAGGTTGAATGCCACGGCTTCGCCCACTTTGCTGAACGAATTCGTGGTCAGCTACACCACCGACCATATCATTCTGAACGACACCGGCTTCCCCAATCCCAACGCCTGGCAGCGTCCCGCCAGCCTGACCATGGGCAGCCTCTTCGGAAGTAACAACGTTATTCCCGGCATTAACCTGGTCAACTCCAGCTCTCAGTTCGTGTTTGGAGAGGATCCTGGGTACATTCCCAACGGAATCTACAACTCCAATCCTACCTATACTTTGCGCGACAACGTCACCAAGATCGTGGGCCGGCACAATTTGCAATTTGGCGGCTTCGCGGCCTTTCGGCAAAAGAACGAGTTGGGCGGCGAACTTGGCGCCGGCAGCGTCCCTGGATATCTGACCTTCGATGGCACCAACAGCGCGGTCAGCAGCGGAAATCCCTTCGCTGACCTGCTCATGGGCAACATCGCCAGCTTCGGCCAGCAAAACCATTTCGAGAAGTACTACAACCGGGAGAAAACTTTCGAGCCTTATTTCCAGGATGACTGGCGCGTTACCGACCGCCTCACTTTGAATCTCGGTATGCGTATCAGCATGTTCGGAACCTACCGCGAGAAATATCACAACGCGTATAACTTCGATCCCGCTTTCTACAATCCGGCGGTCGCTCCGGGAGTTGATCCAGCGACCGGGGCTCTGATCTATGGGCCCAATACCAACCCCTTTGACGGTATCGTGCAGTGCGGCGTGACAAAAGGTGTGCCCGTAGGTTGCATGCAGGGACACTTATTCAACCCTTCACCGCGTGTCGGTTTTGCCTTCGATCCGTTTGGCAATGGCCGTTGGGCTATTCGCGGCGGGTATGGCATCTTCTGGGAGGAGACGAACGGTAACGAGGGCAACACCGAATCGCTGGAAAACTCGCCTCCGGGAGTCTTGGCTGCCTCTCAGTCCAATGTTGCCAGTTCTTGGGCGGGCACGACACAACTGGCCAGCGGCTATAACGGAATCATCAGCGCTGGACCGACCGCGACCAATCCCCTGTTCCCGCTCAATATCGTATCGATTCCCACCCGCGTGCAATGGCCCTACATGCAGCAGTGGAATTTGGATGTGCAGCACGAGATTGCCAAGAACACCGTGGCCACGCTTTCCTACGTCGGCAGCAAAGGAACGCATTTGACCCGGTTGCTGGATTTCAATCAGCTCTATCCGGTTCCTGCTTCCGCCAATCCCTTTAAGCCGGGCGAAATCATCAGCAGTGGGGTGTGTAGTTCCATGACGACGCCCAGCGGTGTTCCGGTCACCGGCCAGGCGGCGCTCAACCTAAATATCGCCTGCGGCAACGTTACGGCAGATGCTTTCCGTCCCTATCTGGGATACAGCAATATCAATGGGCTGCAGGACGCTGGCAGTTCGATTTACCACGGCATGCAGTTCGGGTTGCGCCACAGCATGGGCGGTTTGCAGTTAAATATCGCCTATACCTACTCGCACTCGATTGACGATTCCTCCGACCGTTACGATTCTACTTTCGTCAACACCTACAATCCCGGTGCCAGCCGTGCCAGTTCCAACTTCGATCAGCGGCATGTGCTGAATATAGGCTATGTTTACGACCTGCCCTTCTTCCGGGGATCAGGTCTAACGCACGCGATTTTGGGTGGTTGGCAGTGGTCCGGCATCGTCACGGCGGCAACCGGCACGCCATTCAGTGTGCTGAACGGCGGTTCCTTTGGTGATAATGCCGGGGTCGGCAATGGCGCCGGCCAGGGCTCTTACCTCGATCTCACGGGCGTGAGTCCCCACAGCAATCCGGGAGTACCCTTCGGGTCTGTGGGTCCGTATGCCTACAATCCGGCGGCATTTACTCTGCCGACCGCTCTTACTTTCGGGGAGATCGGCCGTAATTTCCTGCGCAACGGCTCGCGGACCAACTTCGACATGTCGCTGTTTAAACACTTCACCATCCACGAGCAGGTGGCGTTGGAGTTTCGCGCCGAAGCATTCAACATCTTCAACCACACATCTTTCATGCCCTTGGCTGGTAGTGAGGAAGCCGGTTCCATCGGGGCGAATGCCGGTACCGCGACCAACAAGTTCGACTGCAGCGGTTCGACAGGTACGTCCTGCATCGGTACAGCTGATTTCCTGAACTATGCCAATGCGCACAATGCGCGCATCCTTCAATTCGGCATGAAGTTCCTGTTCTAAGCATCGCTTAGCCCTTCTTACGCCCTGGCCGCTCCGCGGTGGCCAGGGCTTTTTTTCTGGCCTGCAATTGCGATCTCCTTTTCCACAAGCAAATGCCTCCTTCTACGCTTATCACCTTATTGTGCCGGCGGACTGCACCACTTACGCTGCAGTCGTAAGCCCTATTTTCCGCGCGCGAGAGAGGTCATGAGCGACAAAGTGATGGAGCTTCGGGTAAGCATGGATGGCGGATCGCAACCACCGGCCAAGATCAAGGTAGTGGGCGTGGGCGGCGGCGGCGTCAACGCGGTGAATCGCATGATTGAGGCGCGCCTGGAAGGGGTGGAGTTCCTGGTGGCCAACACCGACCTGCAGTCGCTGCGGCTCTCGAAGGCGCCGGTGAAGATTCAGATCGGCAGCAAGCTGAGCAATGGCCTGGGCGCAGGCGCCAATCCGGAAGTGGGACGCCGGGCGGCCCTCGAGGAAACCGACAAGCTGATCGAGGCCCTGGAAGGTTCGGACATGGTCTTCGTCACCGCCGGGCTGGGCGGCGGTACTGGCACGGGCGCTGCGCCTATCGTGGCCTCCCTGGCTAATGAACTGGGCGCGCTCACCGTGGCGGTGGTCACCAAGCCCTTTGGCTTCGAAGGCAAGCGGCGCATGGCGCAGGCGGAGCAGGGCATCGCCGAACTCATGCAGTCGGTCGGGACGGTGATCGTCATCCCCAACGAAAAATTGCTCAGCGTGGCCACCGGCGCCGGCTTTTTCGAGTCGTTTCGTGTGGCCGACGATGTGCTGCGCCAGGCGGTACAGGGCATCTCCGACATCATCCAGGTACCCGGGATCATCAATCGCGATTTTGCCGATGTGCGCACCACCATGGAGGGCATGGGCTACGCCGTGATGGGCACAGCGCTGGCATCGGGCGAGCGGCGGGCTGCCGAAGCCGCCAAGCGTGCCGTCTCCTCCCCGCTGCTCGATAATGGCGGCATTTTCGGAGCCCGTGGCCTGCTGATCAACATTACCGGTTCCAGTTCCCTGACCTTGAAGGAAGTCAACGAGGCTTGCCAAATCATCCAGGGCGCGGCGGATGACGACGCCAACATCATCTTCGGCGCGGTCCAGGACGAATCCATGAAGGAGCAGATCAAGATCACCGTAATTGCCACCGGGTTCCGCTATGGAGCGGTAGAACGGGCTCCGCACAGCATGTCTTCGGCGTCGCTCGCCATTTCGCACGCGCGCATTGCTTCCAGCTATAAGGCGCAGGAGCCGGTCCTGGGACCGCCGCCCTCGGTCCCGGCCATGGAACCACTGCCGCCGCGAGCCGTGGGCGATTCCAAGCGCTAAACCCGCTTTTAGCTGCCAACTGAGTGCGCATGGCCCGCGCCGCGCGCACTCAGTTTCCCTTTTTCCCCGCTTTCGCTATTCTGAACGCCGCCGTCCTCAGCGCGAATCTCAGGCTTAACAATTGCATCCAAAATAGCCATTGAGGGGCACTCTTGCCCTGGAGGAGAAATTGAAGACAGGCGCGCGCGCGGTCCTGGGCCCGCTAATAGCTGTCATCTTGATCGTTGTCATAAGTCCCTCCTTGCAGGCTCAAAATAAAAACTTTCATGATGCCCCTACATGGGCGAAGCGCTTGAAAGATCCCTATGCCGAGCAGAAGCAGGTCTTGCCAACCGGGCAGAAGCTCTATCACCACTATTGCGCCCGCTGTCACGGGGAGAGTGGCGAGGGTTCGGGGAACATTCCCGCTCTTGTCGATGGCGCGCTGGAGACAGTGACGCCGGGAGAAGTGTATTGGTTTGTCACCAAGGGCAGCCCGCAGAATGGCATGCCTTCTTGGGCGAAACTGCCCAAAAATGTGCGCTGGGAAATCGTCACCTACGTAAAGTCGCTGGGCTTGCCCGTGACGCGCCAGGCGGCGAGCCGCCCCGCAGCTCCCTCCGCCGCCATGAACAGCACGGTCAAGGATCCCCCACCTAAGCCGCCCTTCACCGATTTTCGCTACGAGCAACCGGGCAAAGTGCGCAAGATCACAGTCAAAGACCTGCCTCCGCCCTTCGCCACGCCTTCCGCCGACAATGGCCCGGATGTTGTGGCGCGTCCGGCCAACGTCTGGCCGCAAGCTCCGGCCGGTTTCAAAATCGATCTATATGCCACGGGATTGGATAACCCGCGTTTGATTCGCACCGCCCCCAATGGCGACATTTTCGTTGCCGAAAGCGCTGCTGGGGACATCCGCGTATTCCGGGGCGTCACAAGCAACAGCAAGCCGGAGCAGATGTCGGTGTTCGCCAGCGGTCTGCACCGCCCCTACGGCATTAACTTCTATCCTCCGGGTCCGAATCCGCAGTGGGTCTATATCGGCACGACCAGCGAGGTAGTGCGCTTTCCTTACCACAACGGCGACATGCAGGCGGCAGGGAAGGCGCAGCACATTGTCGATCTGCCGGGCGGTGGCGGCCACTGGACGCGCGACATTCAGTTCTCGCCGGATGGAAGGACCATGTTCGTGGGCGTGGGCTCGCGTTCCAATGTGGATGACCCAGACACTCATCCCGGCGAGAAGGATCGGGCTAACATCCTGGCGTTCAACCCCGATGGCTCGCACATGCGCATCTATGCCTCAGGCATTCGCAATCCAGGAGGCGGGCTGGCCATTGATCCCAAGACCGGGCAGTTGTGGTGCTCGGTAAATGAGCGCGACGCGCTGGGCAATAACCTGGTTCCCGACTACATCACCCACGTGCAGGAGGGTGGCTTCTACGGCTGGCCCTGGTGGTACATGGGCGGCAACCAGGACCCGCGGCTGAAGGGAAAACATCCGGAACTCAAAGACAAGGTAATTACGCCCGACGTGCTGATCCAGGCGCACAGCGCCTCCCTGGAGCCAACGTTTTACACGGGCAAGCAATTTCCCGCGCAGTATCGGGGAGATATTTTCGCCGCCGAGCACGGCTCCTGGAACCGATCACCGCGAGCCGGCTACGAGGTGATTCGCATTCCTCTCCACCAAACCGGAAAAGCCAGCGGCGAGTATGAAGACTTTGTTACCGGCTTCGTATTGCCCAACGGCGATGCCTGGGGCCGTCCGGTAGGCGTCACGGTGGCGCCCGATGGCTCGCTACTGGTGACCGACGACGGTTCCAATTCCATTTGGCGGATCCACTACCAGGGGAAGTGACGCGTCAAGATCACTAGGAGCGGAATAGCAACAGCCGTTACACTGTCAGGCGCATGAAGGTCCTGGTCACCGGCGGCGCTGGGTACATCGGCAGCGTGGTTTCCGCGGAGCTGCAGCAGGCCGGCCATGAGGTCGTTATTTTCGACAACCTCAGCCACGGTCATCGCCGCGCCGTCATTCGTGGAGCGGAGTTGATAGTTGGCGAGCTTGGTGACGCCGCCGCGCTCACCCTGGCACTACGCCAGCATCGTCCCGATGCGGTCATGCATTTTGCCGCCTTCATTGAGGCCGGCGAATCCATGCAGGTCCCCGAACGCTATTTCCGCAACAATTCTGCCAGCACGCTCACGCTTCTGGAATGCATGCTGCAATATGGCCCGCGACGCCTGGTGTTCTCTTCTACCGCGGCCCTGTATGGCGATCCGGAGGGGACACCCATTGTGGAAGATGCCCCGCTGCGTCCCACCAATGCCTATGGTGAGTCCAAACTGCTGGTCGAGCGCATGCTGGCCTGGTTTCATCGTATTCACGGTCTGCGCTACGCCAGCCTGCGCTACTTCAATGCTGCCGGCGCGGCAGGTGAACTGGGTGAAGATCACCACCCTGAGTCTCACCTGATTCCCCTGGTTCTGCAGGTGGCTCTAAGGAAACGGCCGCGGATCGCGATATTTGGCACCGATTACGCCACCTCCGACGGAACCTGCGTGCGCGATTACATTCACGTTGCCGACCTGGCCTCGGCCCACGTGCTGGCTCTGGGAGCCCTGTCCCAACACGAGCAACTCATTTACAACCTGGGGAATGGACGCGGCTTCAGCGTACGTCAGGTGATCGAAGTAGCGCGCCAGGTCACCGGGCATGAAATTCCTGCACAAGAGGCGCCGCGTCGCCCTGGAGATCCCGCCGTGCTGGTGGCCAGTTCGGATAAAATTCGCCGCGAACTGGGCTGGAAGCCGCGCTATCCCGAGCTGGAGCAGATCGTGGCCAGCGCCTGGGAATGGCGCCGCCGGCGCCCCGATGGGTATGGGGATTGAAATGGCGCAGCTAGCCTGCTCGGGTCCCCGAAACTAATGCCGCTCGATCTGACTCGCGATCCGCACCGCCGCTACAACCCGCTCACCCGCGAATGGGTGTTGGTGTCGCCGCAACGGACGCAGCGCCCCTGGCAGGGCCAGGTGGAGCCGCTTGCGCCCGCAAGTGTCCCCGCTTATGACCCGGCGTGCTACATGTGTCCAGGCAACACTCGCGCCAATGGAGCCCAGAATCCTCGGTACGCCTCGACTTTTGTCTTTCCCAATGATTTTCCGGCGCTGCTGCCCCAGACTTCAGACGCCTCCGAGGATTACGAGAAGCGTGGTCTTATGGTTGCCCAGGGCGAGCCCGGCGTTTGCCGCGTTATTTGCTACTCGCCGCGTCACGACCTGACTTTTGCTACTCTCGCTCCCGCCGCCGTCCGCGAGGTGACCAAACTGTGGGCGGAGCAGTATGCCGAGTTGGGCGCTCTGCCGGCTATCAACTATGTCCAGCTTTTCGAAAACCGCGGTGCCATGATGGGGGCCAGCAACCCTCACCCGCACTGCCAGGTGTGGGCGAACGCCAGCGTGCCCCACGTGGTGGAGAAGGAGCAGCTGAGCCAACGCGAGTATCGGGAATCGCAAGGGGCGTGCCTGCTCTGCGCCTATCTTCAGCTGGAGCGCCGCCACCCGGACCGGGTGGTGCTGGAGAATGAGAATTTCGTTGCCCTGGTTCCGTTTTGGGCGGTCTGGCCATTCGAAACCATGGTTCTACCGCACGCTCACCTGACTGGCATGGACCAGCTAACGTCGAGCCAGCAGACCGCCCTGGCCGACGTCCTGCAGCGCCTCACCCAGGCTTACGATCGCCTGTTCAACGTCTCTTTTCCGTATTCCATGGGATTTCATCAGCGGCCCACGGATGGAGCCGCCCACGAGGAGTGGCACCTGCACGCGCACTTCTATCCGCCGCTCCTGCGTTCCGCCACCGTGCGCAAATTTATGGTCGGATATGAGCTGCTGGCTTGGCCGCAGCGCGATATCACCCCCGAAGCCGCCGCCGCCCGGCTCAGGGAGCTGGTCAAAGCGACGGTGTAGTGCCGGTCACGCGAATTTGCGGCGCCCGGCTTTCTTGGATTTGGCAGGAGTCGCTCGGCGGCGCACTACCCGCGTTTCTACCGCCGAACCCGGATATTCCCGCACGATGCGCTTGCGCGGCACCACCGCAATTTCCTGCACCACGTCGGTCTCCGCCTCCGGTTCGCCGAAGATGCTCGCCATGTAGTTCTGGCGGCATTGCTCGCAGCAGAAATGTACTGCCAGATAGTCAACCGCCCGCGCTTCGTCCCATTTCGGCAGGATGGTTACCTCGCGCCGCGCGGCGGTCACTCCGATGTTCTCCGCGGCAAATCCCAGAATCCAGCTCTCGTCGTTGTCTTTCAGCCGATGGCAAAAATCGCACTCATACCGGACCATAACGCCCCTCTCCCCGCGATTAGATTCCCGTGCGCGCCAGTCATGATGTCTCCGCCATGATGCCGCGTTCAATTCCGCTGCTCTCGACTACACTCGCGGCGGCAAGGTAAGCTAAGTGGTTGCTTTCTGCGGGGGCATGAAGCATGAGGGATGCGGTCCGCCGGCTGTGGCCGGAACTTGACTGGATTCAGGACCCCAAGCTGCGCGACCAGGTGACCCAGACCTGGGTGCGCGCTTTCGAACTCAGCCCGCTTAAACCCGATGACCTGGAAGGCATTCCTTTTACTCTCCTGATACCCAATTGCCCGGTCAGCTTTATGGAGCACAAACGCTGCGTGGTGCACATTGCCCGCCGGGCCGCCGAATCCATGAAGGACTTCATGGGCCGCGCATTGCCTATTGACATGGACACG
>DATGIY010000336.1:0-9369 GCA_035295475.1 Terriglobales bacterium | reverse complement strand
GTGCAGCAATCTGGGACGGCCGGCACCTCGGCTGTTGACCGGTTTTTCGCGAGGCAAAGACAACCTTGAACCCGGAACCCCCAGTCTTAGCCGCCGCTCCAGCCACCGCTAAGCAGAAGCCAGCCAGAAAAACGCCGTTCTATGCCTCGCTATGGATGCAGGTGGTGATCGGCATGGCGTTGGCGGTCGTACTTGGCTATGTCAGCCCGGCCAGGGCAGTGGAAATGAAGCCCCTGGGAGACGCCTTCATCCGGCTGATCACGATGGTGATTACGCTAGTGATTTTCTGTACCGTCGTGACTGGCATTGCCGGCATGGAGGATCTGCGCAAGATTGGCCGGGTTGGCGGCAAGGCAATTCTTTATTTCGAAATCGTCTCTACCATTGCGCTTTTCGTGGGGCTGCTGGTGGGCAGCGTCATCAAAACAGGAACAGGGTTCAATGCCAATCCGGCAACTCTGGACGCCCATGCCGTCTCCGCCTATGCCGGACAGGCGAAGGCGGAGAGCCTGAGTGCTTTTTTGATGCACATCATCCCCCGCACCATCACCGACGCCTTCGCCAAAGGCGACATTCTGGAAGTGCTGCTGGTCGCGCTTTTATTTGGCTTTGCCATGTCCGCGGCGCAGGAGCGCTGCAAGCCGCTTTTGAAAGTGATTGAAGCTTTGACCCAAGCCGTGTTTGCCATTGTAAACATCATCATGTGGTTCGCTCCTGTCGGCGTCTTTGGAGCGATGGCGTTCACCGTGGGAAAGTATGGCATTGCATCGCTGGCGCCATTGGCGAAATTAATTACCACGTTCTATATCACCTCCGCCCTGTTCGTGCTGCTGGTTATGGGCGGAGTGGCGCGTCTAGCCGGCTTTGGTATTTTGCGTTTCTTGCTCTATATCAAAGAAGAGGTCCTTCTGGTGCTGGCCACCAGTTCGTCGGAAACTGCCCTGCCTACTCTCATGGCCAAACTGGAGAAGCTGGGATGTTCCAAATCGTTGGTCGGGCTGGTGGTTCCGACCGGATACACGTTCAACACCGACGGCACCAGCCTGTATATGACCTTGGCCGCTCTGTTTGTGGCGCAGGCCACGAACACCCACTTGCGCCTGGAACAGGAACTGGTCATTTTCGCAGTGGCGATTCTGACCTCCAAAGGGGCTAGCGGAGTGCAAGGCGCCGCCTTCGTAGCCCTGGTGGGAACGCTCATGGTGGTTCCCAGCATTCCGGTGGCAGGCATGGCGCTGATCCTGGGAATTGACCGCTTCATGAGCATGTTTCGCGCGCTCGTTAATATGATAGGCAATGGTGTGGCCACTCTGGTAGTGGCGCGCTGGGAAAATGAATTGGATGGAGCGACGCTCCAGCGAAATCTCTCCTGATCATCTTCAGCGGTGATACATGGTAGTGTTGCTGATGCCAGAGAAACGAGGGCTCCTTCATGGCTGGTAAGGATGTGATCTCGCGCCGTACCCTTCTGACGGGGGCCGCGTCGTGCGCCGCCGGCGGCTTGGCAGGGACACTGTTGGCCAGGAAAATGGCGGCGCAGACCCCGCCTGGCGCCAGTGCCGGGGCGGCTGAGCACAAGATTTGGAGCCATGAATACTGGGCCAAGAAGGGCGACGTGTCTCTTTATATATTTCGCAAGAGAATGGGGAATCCGGCCGAGGATCACGAAAAACGCCCCATTCTGTTTCTCGCCCATGGGTCCTCAGTTTCTTCCCGGCCTACCTTCGATCTCCAGGTGCCTGGCCATGACGACGAGTATTCCCTGATGGATAAGTTCGCCAGCTATGGATTCGACGTGTGGACCATGGACTTCGAAGGATACGGCCGCTCATCTCGAGGGGCGGGCAATTCCGATGTGGCCACCGGAGCCGAAGACCTCAAAGCAGCTTCCGCAGTGGTGCTGCGTGAAACCGGACTGCCCCGTTTCCACTTGTATGGCGAATCCGGCGGAGCCCTGCGCGCCGGAGTGTTCGCCATGGCTGAGCCACAACTAGTGGATCGCCTGGCCTTCATAGGCTTCACCTGGACGGGCAAGGGCTCGCCTACCCTGAAGAAACGGGCAGAGATGGTGGAGTACTATCGCACCCATAATCGGCGGCCGCGCGATCGCAATATGATCCGCAGTATTTTCACTCGTGATAAACCCGGCACTTCCGACCCGGCGGTGGCCGGGGCGATGGCGGATGCGGAATTGAAGTTTGGCGATACGGCGCCCACCGGCACCTATCTGGACATGACCACCAAACTGCCGCTAGTGGATCCCTTGAAATTGCAATCGCCGGTCATGATCGCCCGCGGCGAGTACGACGGAATTGCCACTGAACAGGATTTGTTGAATTTCTTTCAGCAGCTTCCGGTACCTGATCGGGAATTCGTAATTCTTCCGGGAGCGGCTCACGCCATCGCTTTGGGGAAGAATCGCCGCCAGTTCTGGCATGTCCTGCGGTGCTACTTAGAGATGCCCCCGCGGCTCGACATTGCCGCGACGAAAGCTGCAGGAGGAAGCAGCGGCCAATGAGGCCGGCGAAGTAGATCGCAGATTGCGCCTGGCAGGTATTGAGCGGATCCTGTAACTCGCGCTGCACAGTACTGTATTGTGGACAAATCGCGGAGTAGAAGATGAACCAAGCCATAAGGCGGCGCCCTTCGATATTCGCTGCAACAATATTGTGCATACTGCTGACTGGTGCGCCAGCGGGCGCGTCGCAAGGCACGGTGCCGGTCAGAGCGGCGTCCGTGATTCACGCACTGAAGATAACAATTTTATCGACCATGCTGGTGGGGGAAAGCCGCGGGCTCGGCGAATGGGGTTTCTCTGCGCTGATCGAGGCGGACGGCCGTCGCCTTTTGGTGGACACCGGAAGCCACCCTGAGACTGTGCTGCAGAACGCCCGCGATCTCAATATCGATCTCTCCAGTGTCAAGGAAGTCATTCTGACCCACCATCACTGGGACCATGTGCGCGGGTTGATGACATTACGCGAGGAACTGATGAAAAAGAATCCCGAGGCGCTCTCCGTAGTGCATGCGGCACGAGGCATTTTCTACAGGCGTCCGACCGCCAAGGGCGAAGGCAACGATATGATCGCCATCCGGAGGGAATATGAGGCTACCGGGGGAAAAATCATTGAGCACGATGCGGGAGCCGAAATCTTTCCGGGGGCGTGGCTGACCGGACCAGTGCCGCGGAAGTATCCGGAGCGCAACTGGACAGCCACCGCAACGGTGCGAACACCTCAAGGGCCGGTGGAAGACAATATTCCTGAAGACCAGTCGTTGGTGCTCAACACTACGCAGGGCCTGGTGGTGGTCACCGGGTGCGGCCATGCTGGGATCGTCAACATCCTGACTTACGCTTCTGAACAATTTCCGAATGAACCGGTGAATGCGGTCGTGGGCGGACTCCATTTGTTCTCGGCCACGGACCAGCAACTGGATTGGACGGGCGACGAACTAAAGCGGTTCCGTGTTGCCAACCTGCTGGGCGCTCACTGTACGGGCATCGAAGCAGTCTACCGCCTCCGGGACCGTGTCGGCCTGACGCGCAAGTCGGCGGTGGTAGCGACGGTGGGCTCAACTTTTGTTCTGGGAGAAGGAATTCACACAGGTCCGTTGGCACAATAGGAGGAAACGCGTTTTACGACTCCCATAAGGTGCGCTCTGTAGCCTGCGCAAATCCGGCGGAGGACGGGCATCTTCTAAAGGTCGATTAGTGAGTTCGGTTTTCATCAGGCGGCGATGGCAGCGATGAACCGCTTGGAGATCGTCTCATCAATGGTGCCGTGCTTCACCGTGATCGGGGCCATGAGAAACGGCTCCAGCATGTCATAGATCTTGGGAAAGCATTCCTTGTGATATTTTTCCGCGTCGCGCTCACTGCGCCAGAGAGAAATTGCATAGAACTTTCTCGGATGGGTGTCGAGGTCCAGTGCGATCTCATCGAAGAAACCATCACACCGTTCGAGCATCGGTACGATTTCCTGCCGCAGCACCCTGAACAGTTCCGCCCTCTTCTCGGGCTTGAAGTGTACTTCGCACACACGAGCAAACATACATGTCTCCCTTGTTCGAATTTCAGAGGGCCCGATTTGTGCCGCCACGAAATTTCCTGGCAGCTATAACAGTGAGATCGGGTGCGCCGTTGCGGGACGGGCAAGCGAGATTCTTCGCCGCAACCGATACGCCCGTCATGCTTCTAAGTTTCACCTTCTCCTTGCGTCAGGGTTCTTGCAGTGATGCATCGCACTTATGCACGTGAGGAACAATCCGATCCGGGAACGTTGGCAGCTGAGGAAAAGAAGATTGCGAGTGATAGCACGCTTCTCATCTCTGACGGCCTTGCTCAGGGCTGCGCGGGCATTATTTCAGAATGGCCTGCCAGTTCAGAATGGCGTTCCACAGAAGACGCTGGTCGCCACGGTTCATGTCGCGGTGCATGGGGTTGAAGTTAAAAGTTATGACGTGTCCCTGCCCAACAGGCATGTCCAAAATGGCGGGTCGCCCGATAAGCCCGGCCTCGCCCCAGGCCTGCCCGCTGATCACTAAGGGGGCGTCTTCGCTGTCGCCCCATTGGAGTACGATCCCGCTGCGATCTTCTGGACCATCAAGACAGGTGGTGCAGTAGGCCATGCGCAACCAGCGTCGTGGGATGTCGTAAAGCGGATAATTTTGCCGGAACACCCAAGTCCGCACGGGATAGCCGTAGGCGATGGGATGATTGGGCCGAACGAAGGTCACGCGCAGATGGGCGCCGGGCGTACGCGTAGCTGCGGTTTCCGAGGCCGCCGCGGACGCCGCTCCCCCGCCTTGCGTGCTCCGGGGGACGCCGCCGGCCGCACGTCGCACGCCCCGCACGATCCCTGCCTCCAGCGGCAGCATGGAACCGCTGCCCAGAGTAACCATCAGCCCACCCTGCTCCACGAATTTCTGCAGCTGCGCCATGCCTTCCCAGCCGATGCCGCCGGTGATGTCGTCGGATTCTGCCGGCACACCAAAACTTGGCGTCTGCGGGGTCTTCTTATAGGGCATCGGTCCCCAGGCTTTAGGTAGACCCTGAATCTGTTCCGCCAATTCCAGGTCCACATTGCCGTAGAGCAGCAGATCCACCCGCTCGCGCAGGTTCCCGGCGCGGATATCCTCATTCCGCAGGTAGGTATAGGGCACCTTGCGCTGGTCGAGTGAGTAGCGGATCCAGCCGATCGAGTCGGTATCGGCCCAGGGTACCCATAACCCGATGCGGGGAGCGGGCGCCGCATGGCGCGGCACGTCCGGGGTAACGGCAAGGCTGGTGAAGTTCAATCCGAGTTCGTTTGCCACCGTTTGCAAGGCTTCCGTCAGTCCCGCCTGGGAGGGAAAAATCCAGGAGCCCTCGGGATATTCCACGCCGTCAGCCTTGAAGGCACGCTCCGCAATTTCTACGCGGTACCGGCTCAGCCGGTAGCGGGCCGCGAGGAAGCTTTCCTGCCCTGTATCCTTGAGGATGAACACAGGACCATGGCCGGTCACCTTGCCTTCAGGATCCGGCACCTGGGTCAGCGCGGCCAGGGGTACGCTGCGCACAGCAGCATCGGCGGTGGGAAGAGCCTGCAGGTGATAGTTAGCCGGCAATTCCCAGGAGACGTCATCATAAGGTTCGTTGCCGCCCTTGGGATAGCGCTGTGGGGTGAGCAAATCGACAGCGTAGTTGCGGTAAGGCTGGTCCATGCGTACCACGTAAGTGCCCGCTGGAAATCGGCTATCGCTGAGCTGGATGGGCGCCAGGGCCCGACCCACCTCGATGTGTTGCTTGAGCAGGCGGCCCACCATCTGAGCCACTCGCGTGGGATCGCCCTGGTCTGCGGGGATCAGAAAAGCGTAAGGCGGCTCGTGCAGTCCTTTTTGCCAGGAATCCCAACCTTTCTTGTAGAAGTTCTGCAGCATGTGCTGGGCATGGTCTGCACTGTAATCGAGCGCCGCCAGCGCCGCCGTTTCCTGGTAATTCAGGTTGTCGCGCGCCGACCACTTCACCTGGCTGGATTGCGGCGGCAGGGGTCGGTACCACTTCATCTCCATGTCGGACGGATCGATGTTGCGCACCATGGTTTCCGCGGAGCCGTTGCCCCAAGTCTCATAGCCGCGCCCGATGCTGTTGTGGTTCATAGCGACGGAATCGAGGTAAAGGTGCGCGAATGCTTCGCCGAAGTCCCAGGTGGCCACTCCTGGCATGCCCATCGCGGTCAAGGTTTGCACTTCGTGAAAACTCAACTCCAGGAATTCCGCGTAAGTGATGGGATCAATATGCGGGTTGTAGGGCCCGGTGCCGTTCCAGGTCATCAGCATGGGCTCGCCTTCATGCAGGTCGTGAACCACGGTGGGATGCCACTCGTGAAACATCCGGTGTACCGCCTTGGTTACTTCGTGCGTCTGCTGATGGGTGTCGCGGTTGATGTCCACGAACGTGTATTTCGACCAGTACGGCGGCGACTGGCGCGGCAAGGTGGCACGATCGGTCTTGCCTTTCAGGTAGGCATAAAACCAGTCCACCATCTTGTCGCGGCCATCGGGATTGGAAATAGGATTGATGAGCACTACTAACCGCTGGCGAATGCGGCGAATCATCGGCTGTTCGGAAACGGCAAGACGATAGGCCATTTCCAACATGGCCTCTGTGGAGCCCGTTTCATCCGAATGCAGCGCGGCGTTGAAGTAATAAATGGGCCGCGAGGTCTGGATCAACCGCTGGGCGGCGGCTGGATCGGTACGCCGCGGATCGGCCAGGGCCGCGGTTGCCGCCTTCAGTTGGTCCAGCTCGCGAATACCGGCCTCATCGGCGATAGCCAGCATCAGGATTTCCCGTCCTTCTTCGGTATGCCCTAGGACGAAGACCCGCACCCGCGGCGATGCCGCCGCCAGCGCCCGGCAGTAAGCGTAAGCCTTCTCCGTGCCCGCCAGTTCCCCCGGCGCACCCGGAATCCGCCCCAGAAAAGCCATGGGCGAAGGCACGGTCGCCGACTGCGGCAGATAGGAAACCCAGGGCGAGAGGAAATCCTTTTCCGTGGTTGCGGCGGCGATCGCCTCCACCGAGCCCGGTTCGGCAACGTCGGGGGCGATGGAGTCTTGCGCCACCGCCGCTCCCGATAAAACTGGCAGCAGTAGCCATAGAAGAAACCATCTGATCATGAAAGCCCTCCCCGCGGCCGCTTGCGTATGGCCCATGCTCACTGTTGACTGCTTTGTCGTTGAAAGATCATTGGAGACCGCCATCACATGTGCGGCGGACTCCTGGCATGCTGCCGGTGTGCGTTCCATCATTTGAAGTCGGGCGTCGGGTTTCCCCCGTAGTGCCTTACCACCAGGGCGGCCACGCGAGCAATGGAATCGTGCAGAGGAGCGGTGGGACCGCGGTGGTGCCCGGTAAAGACCACGAGCACGATCGGTTCTCCACGCACCCAGAGCACACCTGCATCGTTGGCGATAAACGGCTGCCCGTCTCCCGTCTTGTGCGCGATGCGAACATCCTGGAGATAGCGCGGAAAGCGGTCATTCACCTGCTGTTTCTCCATCGTGTTCAGCAGCAGACGGCTTGCACCCTTGGTAACCAACTTGCCTTCTGCCGCCCATTCCAGCAATTGCCCGATTTCGCGCGTGGTGCTATGGCCGAAGTAAATGCCCGCATGGTAGATGGTGTGCCCAAAGGCGGCGGTCACCTGGGCGTCGCTGTACTTGCCGAAGGGAAACTCAACGGTCTCGTCGCCACTGGCGTGTTGATAAGCTGGATCGAGGCTTCCCAACCAGGTACGATCCCAATCCAGGTCGGAAAAACGAATGCTGGTGTTCTTCAGTCCGAGGCGATGCATGTAGGCGGTCACGTTTTCCCGCCCCACCTTGCTGGCCAGAACGTCCGTGGCCTCATTGTCGCTGATGATGATCATCAGCGTGAGCAGATCGCGCACCGTCGGCCTCAGCCCGCCATCCATGGCGTACAGCACGCCTGAAGGCAGCCGCCGGTCAGCCGGAGTGAGCGTGATTCGGTCATTCAAGGAAAATTTCCCGGCTTCACTCTGACGAAGTACTTCAGCGGCAATTGCCAGCTTGATCACGCTGAAGGTCTCGTAAACGGTGTCTGCGTCCAGCGCGATTACGTTCCCGTTGGACAGATTCTTCATGTAGATGGACATGTCGCCGGGAAAGCTCTGCCGTATCTGTTGCAATTGGCTCACCAGTTGCGGCAGAGATTCACTAGCCGTCGTGTGGGTTTGTGCCGCTGCGCCTATGGCGACGACGAGCCATGGCAGGACAACAAACAGCACCGGGCGGAGTTTCACTTCACCTCCCCGGCTGATGAAGCAGCGTGCTGCAGCTCCGAAGCGAGCTGCCGTAGCAGCTTTGTATTTTTCTCCAAGGCCTCGCGCAGCAAGTCCGATTGCTGCCGGACGGTGGTCCAGTCGCCCTTTTCAACCGCCTCTGTGACGGCGGGGAGTTCCAAATGAGCATAGGTGTAACGCGCACCGTAGAGCATGTGCTTGAACCAGGGTCGGCCGGGAATTCCCTCCGGGTTCAGCCAGTTTCTTTCTACCTGCATAGCTCCCTGGTTCACCTGTCCCGCGAGAGCAGACGAGAGCTCTCCCGCAGCCAGCGCATTTTCTTCCGCCGTGTCGAGCTGGCGTCCCGCTGCCGCGAACTGAACAATGGCTGACCGCAGCGGCCCCAGATCGAGCTGGCTCATGTCCTTGCCCTTGGCCAGCTCATCAACGAATTGTCCGATCGCGTCCCCATACTCGCCGAAGTCGAAGGGCAGCAGATCGGCGTTGGCCAGGCGCAATGCAATCACTCCCCACAACTGCGACATCAGTGTGTGGTATCGGTAGCCGGGGTCGCCAATATGATTGATCCAGTAGAAATCGTCGTACATGGAGTGATAGACGCCGTAGGGGCCGTCAAAATCGAGCCCAATAACCGGCATGCCCACGTGATTGAGAAAGACAGTGTGGTCCGATCCGCTGCCGATGCGTGTGTCCACTAAGTTGCTATCGCTCACCGGCCCCGCTTCTTTGCGTTGCTCGCGCTGGCGCTCGACCGAAGCTTTCCATGCATCATAGAGCGAGCGTCCCGTCGCCGGATCCTGAAAATCGTGGCTTACTTCGCGCAGCAAGGGAGCTAACGAAGCCACAGCGCTGCCCTCGAAATTCGGCCCGGACGTCGAGGAATCCACGTTGATGTAGGCCACTGCTTTCTTGCGCAGTTCGTCCTGAAATTGCTCGCCCCATTCCGTGGACCCGGTCAATCCCACCTCTTCGCCGTCCCAGCTGCACACCACCAGCGTGCGCCGCGGCCGTATGCCCTGGCGCAACAGTTGCCCCAGCCCACGCGTGAGCTCCATCATGGAGGCGG
>DATGIY010000335.1:0-3498 GCA_035295475.1 Terriglobales bacterium | reverse complement strand
CCAGGCGGGCCAGCAATTCGCCGAGAATGATGAATCCGATGTCGCTGTACTCGGCGCGGGTGCCAGGATCGGCGGTTAAGGGCATGGCAAACGCGGCGCGGAGTAGTTCTTGGCGCGTTCGCGCCCGCTCAAACAGGCGCTCGTAGGCGGGCAGGCCGGAAGAATGTGCCAGCAGCAGGCGCACGGTAACCTGTTCGCGGCGGAGATCGTCGCCCGCGAAATCGGGGAGAAGGGACACGAGCGGCGCTTCCAAATCGAGCTGGCCGCGCTCATAGAGCAGCATGGCCATCGATGTGGTGGCCACGACCTTGGAGACGGAGGCCAGGTCGAAGATAGTGTCCGCCTGGACGGCAGGCGAGCCGGGATCGTAGGTGAAGCGACCCAGGGCTTTGAGCGCGACCAGCTTGCCGCGGTGCAGGATGGAGAGCGCGCAGCCGGGGAAGGCGTGATCCTGAATGGCCTGCTGCAGGACGGCGAGTGCGCGGGCAAAATGCTCGTCCTGGCGGGCGTAGTCAGTCTGCGGCGAAGTTTCCTCGAGTGGAGGCAAGGTGGTCGGCTGAAGACGCTTATAGCAAAGTGTAGTGGAGGAAGCAAAGAACAGGAGTCGGGACTCAGGAATCAGCCGGGCGCGATCAAGGAGGGAGATTCTTCCCGTCATACTGCTGAGAAGGGGATCACAAAGGTTAGGTCTTCATGGCTGGTTCTATAACCGGCGTAAACGGCTCTGCCGCCACCTGACTTCAATAACCCTTCCGATGGTGACCGCTTGTCCTTCGCCGCTGCCCGCTGGTTACTTGAGATGTAGGCTGCGCTGGGGTAAAGTCGCGAGTACTCCTTTTTCCATCGATGGCTTTGAAACAGAATCACAGGTTACTAAGCAGAAGTTTCGCTGCCCTTTTTTTCCTGATCAGTTTGATACCCGGCCTGGGGTGGGCCAAGACCACCAGGAAACTCGGCAGCTCACTGCCGCAGGTGGACGCCGTCGTGCGCGACGCCATCGGCCAGCACCAGGTGCCGGGGGCGGTGGTGCTGATCGGGCACCATGGGCACGTAATTTATCGCAAGGCGTTCGGCATGCGCTCGCTGGAGCCGCGGCGGGAGCGCATGACCGTGGACACTATTTTCGACCTGGCTTCTCTGACCAAGGTGATCGCCACCACCCCGTGTGTTATGCGTTTGGTGGAGGAAGGCAAGATCCGGCTTAACGATCCCGTGGTGCGCTACATGCCGGAATTCGGGGCCAATGGCAAACAGGACATCACCGTGCGCCAGCTGCTGATTCATTATTCAGGGCTGGCGCCCGACCTCGATCTGACGCAGCCCTGGCAGGGCAAACAGACGGCCTACAACATGGCCTTCCAGGAAAAACCGGAAAATCCGCCGGGAGCGCGTTTCGTTTACAGCGATATCAATTTCATCCTGCTGGGGGCGCTGGTGGAGCGCGTCAGTGGCCAGCCGCTGAATGAGTACGCGGAAGAGCACATCTTCAAGCCCTTGAAGATGACGCACACGCAGTTCTTGCCGCCGCGCTCCTGGATCCCGAAGATCGCTCCCACGCAATACGATGAGCACAACGTGATGTTGCGCGGGGTGGTGCACGATCCCACCGCGCGCCGCATGGGCGGAGTGGCCGGGCATGCCGGACTGTTTTCCACGGCGGATGATCTCAGCAAATTCTGCCAGGCCATGCTCGACGGCAAGCTGCTTTCGCCGCTCACCATCGAGAAGATGACCACGGCGCAGCAACCGCCCAATGCCACCGACGTGCGCGGCTTCGGCTGGGACATCGATACGCCCTTTTCCAGCAATCGCGGCGAACTTCTGCCGGTGGGCTCGTACGGGCATACGGGATTCACGGGAACCTCGGTATGGATCGATCCCACAACGCGCACCTACATCATCATTCTGGCCAACGGGGTACACCCGCGCGGCTTGGGTACGGCAGTTCCGTTGCGCTCTAAAGTGGCCACCGTGGTAGCGGCTTCGCTGCACCTTACGGTTTCCGAGAAGGAGGAGATGCGGCTGGCGCGGCTGACCGGCTACAACGAGGCGAAAGCGGCCGCGCGCAACGTGCAGACACGCGATGGCGCCGTCAAGACCGGCATTGACGTGCTGGAAGCCGGTAATTTTTCGCTCGATGTTTTTCAAAGCAAGGGCACGCAGAAACGAATTGGGCTGCTGACCAATCAGACCGGGGTGGATGCGCAGGGGAAACGCACCATTGACGTGCTGGCCAAAGCGCCGGGAGTTTCCCTGGTAGCCATTTTCAGTCCCGAGCACGGGGTTACCGGAACTCTGGACACCACCGCTGTCGGCAACAGCGTGGACGCGGCCACCAAAATCCCGGTGTACAGCGTTTATGGCGCTACCGACGCGCAGCGGCGGCCTTCGCTCGATGTGCTCAAAACCCTGGACGCGGTGTTCATTGATCTGCAGAACGCGGGCGTGCGCTACTACACCTACGAAGCCAGCATGGGGTATTTTCTGGAGGCCGCGGCCAAGGCGGGAATCCAGGTGGTCGTGCTCGACCGGCCTAACCCGGTGACCGGCTCCATTGTGCAAGGACCAGTGTCCGATCCGGGGACCGCCAGTTTCGTGAACTACTTTCAGGAACCGGTGAGGCACGGCATGACGATGGGCGAGCTGGCGCAAATGTTCAACTCCGAGCTCAACATTCATGCCAAGCTGACGGTCGTTCCCATGCAGGGCTGGGTGCCGGGAGACTGGTTCGATTCCACGTCGCTGACCTGGATCAATCCCTCCCCCAACCTGCGCAGTCTGACCGAGGCGACCCTGTACACGGGCGTGGGACTGATCGAGGGCACGAACATCTCCGTGGGCAGGGGTACGGATACGCCCTTTGAGCTGCTGGGAGCGCCCTGGATCAAGGGACACGATTTAGCGGATTATCTCAATCGGCGCGAGATTCAGGGCGTGCGCTTCGTGCCGGTAGACTTCACGCCCGATGCAAGCATTTATGCGCACCAGCTGTGCCACGGCGTCAACATCATTCTGCTGCAGCGCAGCGTGCTGGACGGGCCGGAGATGGGCGTTGAGCTGGCTTCGGCGCTGCACCAACTTTACAGCACGCAATATGACATGCACCGTCTGCCGCAATTGCTGAACAACAAGACGGTTTTTGACGCCATCGGGGCCGGCGAGGATCCGAGGCGGATCGCGCAAGACTGGCAAGAACAGCTCAACCAATTTCAGCAGATGCGGCAGAAATACCTGATTTATAAGTAGGTGAAGGAGGCAGGCGTGAGCGAGGGCAGCAAACGGGCCGATCCCGATCCGGCGCAGCGCTGCGCCGGGCCCAATTGCGGGATGCTGAAGCGGCCCGGACAGCAGTGGTGGCTGATGTGGCTTTCCTATCGTGAGGACCGCTATCCCGTGCTTTCCATCTGCCCGTGGGAAGATCACGTGGCGGCGCAAGAAGGGGCGCTGCCGGTTTGCGGCGAGCTGTGCGCGCAAAAGCTGCAATCGCAGTTTATGGAC
>DATGIY010000334.1:0-6015 GCA_035295475.1 Terriglobales bacterium | reverse complement strand
CCAGCGGCGCCTGGGTCTATCCCATTCCTCCCGACGCCAGTCCGCAGACCATCGACTGGAATGCCTTCCTGGAGGGTGCGCCCAAGCGACCCTTTGATCCGGTGCGCTTCTTCCGCTGGCGCTGCTTTGAAGATTACGGCGAAGGGCTGGCCGGCGACCTGTTTGTGCACCTGATCTCCGGGATTCACTTCATCACTGGAACCAATCAGGTAGCGCAGCGGGCGCAAACCAGCGGCGGCTTGTTCCGCTGGAAGGACGGGCGCGATTTCCCCGACCTGATCGAAACTTACTACGATTACCCCAATTTCCGGGTTGCCGTGCGCTGCAACCTGAACAACGAAGGCGGGCAGTTCATTGGGTTCTTCGGCACCAAGGGAACAATGATCATCAGGGACTCGTCGCTCACCTACCGTCCCCAGGACACGCGGCCGCAGGCGGAGTCCTATTCCATTTATGGCTGGCCCAAGCGCCTGCGCGACCAGTACCTGAAGCAGTGGGACCAGGAGCATCCCCTGCCCGAGCCGCTGCACTTCAGTGTGGACGAAGAAGCGGAGAGTTTCGTAACCCCTCCCGGCTACGACGATGTGGCTGACCACGAAGCCAACTTCTTCCAAGCAGTGCGCACCCGCAAACCGGTGGTCGAGAACGAGGAGTTCGGGAACAATGCCGCCCTGGCATGCCACCTGGCCAACTATTCCTATTTCCATAAAACCGTGGCCGTGTGGGACGCAGGAGCGAAGAAGATCAAGGCCTGAAGATTGGCAGCCAGCAGCGAACGAACTGAGCCGGGGGATGGCCCAAAATCGGACGCTCCCGGCTTGTTTTTGCCCAAATATTGCTTTCGCAAGTAGTTGCAGGCTTCCGCTTCCACGAATCCTAGCGCCTGGCGTAGCATCTACATGGTAGTTGTTGGAAAGCGTGCCCTATGGGGAATACCTTCAAAACCGCCTTACTTCTGACCGCGCTGACTATCTTTCTGCTGCTGCTTGGAGAGTATTTTGGCGGGCGCAATGGATTGGCCGTGGCCCTGGCATTCGCCGTGGTCATGAACTTCGTTTCGTATTTCTACTCCGATAAGATTTCGCTGGCAATGTACCGGGCAAAACCGGTGAGTCGGGAGGAACTCCCACGGGTTTATGGCGTGGTCGAGCGGCTGACCCAGAAGGTGGGCCTGCCCATGCCCAAGATTTATGTGATTCCCACCGACTCACCCAATGCGTTCGCGACCGGGCGCAACCCGTCCCACGCTTCGGTGGCGGTCACCCAGGGCATTTTGGATCTGCTCAACGACGAGGAACTGGAAGGTGTGCTGGCCCACGAATTGGGGCACGTGCGCAATCGCGACATCCTGATCAGCTCCATCGCGGCGACGCTGGCGGGAGCCATCACCTTTCTGGCCCGCATGGGCTACTGGGCGGGCCTGTTTGGCGGCTTCGGCGGCCGCGACAACGACCGCGAAGGCGGCGGCCTGGGTGCTCTGCTTATGATCATCCTGGCTCCGATCGCGGCCATGCTGATCCAGTTGGCGGTTTCGCGCTCCCGCGAATACCAGGCGGACGCCACCGGGGCCCACTTCACCGGCAATCCTTATGCTTTGGCCAGTGCGTTGCGCAAGCTCGATACTTACTCGCGGCGCCTGCCCATGGCGGCCACGCCTTCGACCGCGCACCTGTTCATTGTGCAGCCGCTGCTGGGCATGAATTTCGGCAGCCTGTTTTCTACCCATCCGCCCATTGCCAAGCGGATTGAGCGCCTGACCGGGCAACCGGCCGAGTTCTTCCAATAGAGTTTGGCAGCTCGCATTTAGTAACTGGCGGCGAGTGCCGCCAGCTATTTATTAGGGGCGCCACCGGCTCGGCTGCACCCAGGCAGGGAGCAGCGCAAAAAAAACCGCCAGAGCAACGTTCAGCAAAAGGGCCTTCTGATCCGGCGTTCTCCACATCCAGCCAGCAGGCGATCGCGGCCAGATTAGGAAAAAAGCTCGCCATCTGTCATCATCAGAACTATCCAGCTACATTCCAGGAAGGAGGAAAGAGGTTGAGTGAGACTCTAGCCAAGAAGCGTCTGGCCGTGCTGGGCGCCGGTAAGATGGGGGGCATCCTGCTGCAGGCGTTCGTGAAAAGCGGGGTGGTCTCCCAGGAAAATCTGCGCGCCACCGTTGCGCACGAAGAACGGGCCAAGAACCTGGGGCGACAATTCGGTGTCGCCTTCGGCTGCGACAACCGCCAAGCGGCGGAGGGCGCCGACATCATTCTGCTGTGCGTGAAGCCGCAAGCGGTGAGTGAAGTGCTGCAGGAAATCCGCCCTGAAATGGGTGCCGGCCAGCTGCTGATTTCCGTGGCCGCCTCCGTGCCCACAAGCTATATCGAAGAACGCCTGCCGGCAAAGGTGGCCGTGGTGCGGGCGATGCCCAATACTCCGGCCATGATTGGCGCCGGAATCACGGGCGTGTGCGCCGGTTCCTGCGCCACGGCGCAGCAGGTGCATACGGCCTGCCGCTTGTTCGAGACCGTCGGCCGGACCGTGACGGTGGACGAAAAGCATATGGATGCGGTAACCGGCCTTTCCGCCAGCGGGCCGGCCTTCATCTACATCGTGCTGGAGTCGCTGGCGGAAGCGGGTGTGAAGGTCGGTCTACCCCGCGATTTGGCTACGCTGCTGGCGGCGCAAACCACTCTCGGCGCGTCTCGCGTGGTGCTCGAAACCGGCAATCATCCCGCCCTGCTCAAGGACGCGGTTACCACCCCGGCGGGCTGCACGATCGATGGCATCCTGGAACTGGAAGAAGGGAAGCTGCGGGTGACTTTGATCAAGGCGGTAGTCAAGGCGACGCAGCGGGCCAAGGAACTGCTGTTTGCTTAGCGAGGAGGTAGTTGAGCATCGTGCGGCCAAGTTCCAAAGCCGGGCCCAGCAAAACTGCGATATCGCTGAATGATGGCCTGTTCGCGATCAGGCAGCGCAAAGCTCCTCCTCATGAGTTCGTGCTCGACGCTCTTGCCCCGCTCTCACCGCGAACCAATCCCATGTTTGGCTGCCTGGCAGTCTATGTTGGCGGCAAGATCATGTTCATCCTGAGGGACAAGCGCGACAACACGGCAGACAACGGCGTGTGGCTGGCCACCACCGAGGAACATCACGAGAGCCTGCGCCGCGATTTTCCCCGCATGCGATCTATCGGGGTGTTGGGAAAGAAGGTGACTGGCTGGCAGGTGTTGCCGGCTGAGGCGCCGGATTTTGAGTCGGCGGCGCTACACGCCTGCGAACTGGTTATGGCCGGCGATCCACGGATTGGAAAAGCGCCAGGAGCGCGGAAGAAATCGCGGCCTGTCGTCGGCAAGACATCGAAATCCAAGAAGATGATACAGAAACGTGCCACCAAAAGCCCTGGAAAAAATAAGAAGCCAGTTTAGGAGAGAGGCCGGACGGACTTCGCCGGGACGGCGCGAAAATCCTCCATCCCTGGCGCCTGCGGTCGTGCGATTCCTCGATGCCGGAACAGCAGGGGAAGCAGTGAAAAATGAAGCGATGGCGCCGATCACGATAACTTGAAACTTCGTAAGTTGTGCCGGCTTCCAATCGGTATGGCAGGAAATTATTTTGCAAACCTCACCGGAAAGAAATACCTGAGCCTCGCCACTTTTCGCAAGAATGGCCGGCCGGTGCGCACGCCGCTATGGTTTGCCGAGCAGGATGGCAAACTCTACGTAATGACGCGCAGCGACTCCTGGAAGTACAAACGCATCCGCAACAATCCGCGGGTCTTGGTCGCGCCATGCACCATGCGCGGCCGCATCACCGGGCCGGACACAGAAGCGCACGTTCGTATTCTGGAACCAGAAGAGTTCCCCATGGCAAGGCGGGTGCTGGAACGCAAGTACTGGCTGCTGCGCTTGCCGTTCCTGTGGAGCAAGCAAAATATTTTTCTGGAGATCACGGCGACATAGGCTGGCTGCGACCCCGCCGCACCGGCGAGGGCACCCGTGCACACAAGTTCTTCCTCTGCCCGGCGGCGGTTCCAGCGCACGACCCAATATCGTTTTATTACTCCGCCGCCACCAGTTCTCCCGTCCAGGCGGGTTCGATGGCGCTTTCCTGGGCATCGACAACCGCGATGGTTGTGATGTTGACGATGTCGTCCACGTCCGCACCGCGCGGCAGCAGGTGAACCGGTTTTTTCATGCCCATCAGCATGGGGCCGAGGGTTTCCGCCCCGCCGATGCGCGCCAGCAATTTGTAGGCAATATTGGCGGAATCGAGGTCGGGGAAGATCAGGACGTTGGCCCCGCCGTGCAAGCTGGAGAAGGGATAGTCGCGCTCCAGAAGTTCGGGAGACACGGCGACATCGGCCATCATCTCGCCATCCACGATCAGGTAAGGATCAGCCTGCTTGACCAGCTCTGTGGCGCGGCGCACCTTTTCCACTTGCGGGTGCTTAGTGCTGCCAAAGTTGGAGAAGGAGAGCATGGCCACCTTGGGCTCCACATCAAAACGGCGGGCGGCGTGGGCGGTACAAAGGGCGATTTCCGCCAGATCCTCCGCACTAGGTTCGATGTTGACGCTGCAATCGGCCAGGAAAAGGAGATCGCCCTTGCGCGTGATCATGACGTAGCAGCCTGACACCTTGTGGGTACCATCGTGCACCTGTACGACCTGCAGGGCCGGACGAATGGTGTCGGGAAAATGTTGCGTGACCCCGGAGACCAGGGCGTCAGCATCACCCATGCGAACCATCATGGACGCGAAGTAGTTGCGGTTCTTGATCAGGCCGCGCGCTTCTGCCAGGGTTAGCCCGCGGCGCTGGCGGATACGGAAGAGTTCATATACATAAGGCCGTTGCAATTGAGAGCTGGCGGGCTCGACGATTTCCATTCCCTGCAACGACACACACAACTCCGCTGCCCGCGCCTGGATCTCGGCTTCGGGGCCGAGCAGGATGGGATTGGCGATCTTTTCATCCACCAGGATGTGGCAGGCGCGCAGGATCTTGTCGTTATCGCCTTCCGGGAAGACCACCCGCTTGGGTTTGGCTTGGGCTTTATGGACCATCATGCGCACGACTTCATGCGCCTTGCCCAGGCGAGCTTCCAGTTGCTCGCGATATTGAGCGATATCCACGGGTTCCTGGGCCACACCGGTTTCCATGGCCGCGCGAGCCACGGCGGCAGCTTCCCATACCAGCACGCGGGAGTCGAAAGGCTTGGGCAGGATGTATTCCGGGCCGAAAGCCAGGCGCTCCACCCCGTAGGCGCGACAGACACGGTCGGGAACATCTTCCTTGGCCAGCGCGGCCAGCGCGCGGGTGGCAGCCAGCTTCATTTCTTCATTGATGGCCGTGGCATGAACGTCAAGCGCGCCGCGAAAGATGAACGGGAAGCCAAGCACGTTGTTCACCTGATTGGGATAATCCGAGCGCCCGGTAGCGACAATGGCATCCGCCCGCGCGGCCCGTGCTTCTTCGTAGGTGATCTCCGGATCGGGATTGGCCATGGCGAACACAATGGGCTTGAGCGCCATGCTGCGAATCATGTCCGGGGTGAACACGCCCTTCACGGACAAGCCCACGAGCACGTCAGCGCCGGGCACGGCGTCGGCCAGTTTGCGCTGTTCGGTATCCTGCGCGAACTTCTCCAGATAAGGATTCATGCCTTCGGTGCGCCCTTTGTGAACCACACCAAAAACGTCCACCATGGTGATGTTTTCCCGCTTCACGCCCAGGCGCATGTAGTGAGTCGCGCACGCCAGGCCGGCAGCCCCGGCCCCGCAGAACACGACCCGAACCTTGGCGATGTCCTTGCCAACGATCTCCAGCGCATTCAGCAAAGCGGCGCCGGAAATAATCGCCGTGCCGTGCTGATCATCGTGAAAGACGGGGATCTTCATAGTGCGGCGCAGTTCTTCCTCAATGTGAAAGCATTCCGGCGCCTTGACGTCTTCCAGGTTGATGCCGCCGAAGGTCGGTTCCAGCAATTGGCAAAGGCGAATTACGTCTTCGGGATTGGTGCTGTCCACTTCCAG
>DATGIY010000333.1:0-3229 GCA_035295475.1 Terriglobales bacterium | reverse complement strand
GACCACACCGGATTTTACTCGCTGGAAGATCAGTACCCCGTTTTTCATGTGACCTGCATGACCCACCGCAAGGACCCGATCTACGCGACCACTATTGTGGGCACCCCACCCATGGAGGACGCGTGGATGGGCAAGGCGGTGGAGCGCATCTTCCTGCCCATGATGCGGCTGAACATCCCCGAACTGGTGGACATCAACCTGCCGGTCGAGGGCGTGTTCCATAACCTGATGATCGTTTCCATACGCAAGTCCTACCCGGGGCAAGCGCGCAAGGTGATGAACGCCATCTGGTCGCTGGGGCAGGCCATGTTTACCAAGGTGATTGTAGTGGTGGATGAAGACGTAAACGTGCAAGACCTGCGCGAGGTGGCGCTAAAGTCGCTGAACCATATTGACCCGGAGCGCGATCTTCAATTCACGCTGGGGCCGGTGGATTCACTGGATCACGCCTCCCGGCTGCCCGACTACGGCTCCAAGATGGGCATTGACGCCACCCGCAAGTGGGCCAGCGAAGGCTTCGCCCGCCCTTGGCCGGATGAGATCGTGATGGACGACACGACCAAGATGATCGTGGACAAGAAGTGGAAGGAGCTGGGTGTAGAGTAGGGCCACACACCTTCTGTCATGTTGAGCGAGGGCGAACGCCCGAGTCTAAACACCCCTGTGCTGCCCGATGGGCTCTGATGCCAGAGGGAGTCTCCAGCGAACATCTTGGCTGACTTCATTACCAGATTGTCCTTAGTAAGGGACTGGAGCGGATTCGCTCATCCCGGGTGACCAGGGGAAGTCCCTCCGCGCGGGCCGTGGCGCCGATCAGGCGATCAGCAGGATCGCGCGGGTAATCGTCGGGAAACTGTGTGGCCAGGGCGGCGATGGCTGGCGTGATCGGCTTCACTAACACCCCCGATGTTTCGAGAATCAGACGAATGGAATTCTCCACCGAGCCCTGGCTTCTGAGTTGTCCCCGGGTGAACATGACCGCCAACTCCAGTAGAGAAATCGCTGCCACCCCTAAGCCTGTGCCCATGCGCGCTCGCCTGATGGCGGAAGCGGCAGCCCGGGACAATTTCTCCGGTCCGGCGACTGCCCAGGCGAGGACATGGGTGTCCAAAAAAATCATCGCAGGACTTCCCAGTCTTCGGCTGGAACTACCGGCGACTCGATGTCGCCGACGATCTCGATGACGCCTTTGAGACAGCCAAAGATGTCCCTGGGTGGTGTATCAGGGGGCACCAGCTTGGCTACGGGCTTGCCCTTCTTGGTGATTGTGACCGGTTCCCGCGTGTTCTGCACCTCGTCCATCACTTTCAAACAGCGAGCCTTGAATTGTGCTGCCGCCATCGTCTTCATGACCACCTCAGATGACCATGGTCATTATAACATGGACCTTCGGGAGAACTGGCGGCTATTCTCGTCGTTCCCCATTCCGCCCCACGGAACATCTTAGCCGCGCGCTTATTTCGCGCGCGAGGGCGCCCGCGCCACAAAGTGGTGTCTGAGCGTGGTCGGGCGAGCTGCGCTCGCCCGGACAGCCGAGGGCGGCTGTCTCCACAAAGTACCCTCAGCCGAGGGCGGCTGCCGATAAAGGTCAACAGCCAACTACCGAGTACTGACTGCTAATTACCAACTACCCGCCACCGTTTATACTAAGAGCTTATGGCGGTCATTAAGGACGTAGCGGCAATTGCCAAGGGGATGAGCATCACGCTCAAGGAGATGTTCTCGCCAACGGTGGTGGAGAACTACCCCGACGGGCCGGGTCCCTTGAAGGGAGCGAAGTTCCAAGAGCGGTTCCGCGGGGTGCACGTGCTGCAGCGCGACGAAAACGGCCTGGAGAAGTGCGTGGCCTGTTTCTTGTGCGCGGCGGCGTGTCCTTCCAACTGCATTTATATCGAGGCGGCGGAGAACACGGCGGAGCAGCGCATCAGCGGCGCCGAACGCTATGCCAGGGTCTATAACATTGACTACAACCGCTGCATTTTCTGCGGCTACTGCGTGGAGGCCTGCCCCACTGACGCCATCACCCACGGCCACGGTTTCGAGATCGCCAGCCTGAATGCCACCAGCCTGGTCTACCGCAAGGAACAGATGCTGGCGCCCCTGCCAGCACACCTGGGATCGAATGCGGTATTCAACAAATCGGAGACAGAGAAGGGCACGCCCGCGGTGAGAAGCTAGCACCCAATTGTCAGTTCTCAGTTGCCGGTTGTCAGTTTCAGAGCTGGCAACAGGACGCAGCAACTGCTCGACATGCCGAATTGAGGCTCCCCCGAAGCGCCAGAAAAATGAAATCAGGTTGTCTGAGATCTGAGAACTCAGAACCGAGTACTGAGAACTGGTTTTTCTCGGTGCCTCTGTGGTGAATCAAAAAACCGCGGGGTGACAAGGCCCTCGAAAAACCGATAATCTAAAATACTTCAGAGATGGCTGATTTTCTCCAACGCGTACGTGAAGGCGTCGTGGTGTACGACGGCGCCATGGGCACCAATATCCAGGTGCGCCAACCCAATCCCGACGATTTCTGGGGCAAGGAAGGCTGTAACGAGCTGCTGGTGCTGAGCCGGCCCGACATCATTAAGGACATTCACGCCAGCTTCTTCCAAGTGGGTTGCGACGTGGTTGAAACCGATACTTTCGGGGCCACACGTATCGTGCTGGCGGAGTACCAGCTTGAGGATAAGGTCGAGGAGCTGAATAAGGCGGCCGCCAAGCTGGCGCGGGAGGTGGCGCACAGCTTCTCCACGGCCGGCAAGCCGCGCTTCGTGGCGGGCTCGATCGGGCCCACCACCAAGCTGCCCTCGCTGGGGCACATCAAGTTCGACGACATGGCCGCCTCCTACACCGAGCAGGCGCTTGCGCTGATCGCCGGCGGCGTGGACATCCTGCTGGTGGAAACGTGCCAGGACCTGCTGCAGGCTAAGGCGGCGCTGGTGGGAGTATTCGAGGCGTTGCGCCAGGCGGGCAAGCGCTTGCCAGTCACAGTTCAAGTAACGCTGGAAGCCACCGGCACCATGCTGCTGGGCACGGAAATTGGCGCCGCGCTTACCACGCTGGAGCCCTTCGACGTGGAGGCCATCGGGCTGAACTGCGCCACTGGGCCGCGCGAGATGAACGACGCAGTACGTTACCTGAGCGTCAACTCGCCCAAACAGGTTTCGGTGCTCCCCAATGCCGGCCTGCCACAGAACGTGGGTGGACACGCCGTCTACATGCTCAAGCCGGAGGAACT
>DATGIY010000332.1:0-10685 GCA_035295475.1 Terriglobales bacterium | reverse complement strand
ATCAGGTCGGGACGCAATCGTCGGCTGGCCGCCACCGCCTCCTCGCCGTTGGCGGCGACATGCACTCGGTACTCCTGGCTTAAGAGGCGGCGGACGTACGCGCGCACATCGGAGTTGTCGTCCGCGAAAACAATCAGCGGCCGCTCTCGCCCGCCCGTTTCTGCCGCTGTCCCTTCCCGGGCTACCGGTCCGTGTTCCCCATCTCCACTTAGCCCAGCTTGCGCTCCCGGACCTGATGGCAGCCAACGCAGCGCCTCCTCCACATAGGCATTTACCGCCATGGGCGTGCCACGTCCCTCGCGCGCTCTTCCGATTCGCTCAGCGGGAAGGTGGCTCTTGCCCAGCGGGATGGACACCGTAAAGGTGCTGCCCTGCCCCAGCCTGCTTTTCACCTGCACCGAGCCGCCATGCATCTTCACCAGCTCACTCACCAGCGCCAATCCGATTCCGGTGCCCTCGTGAGTGCGCCCCCGTGCTCCTTCCAAGCGATGAAAGCGGTCGAAAATGTGGGCCAATTCGTGCTCAGGAATGCCCGCGCCGGTGTCCTGCACCGTAAGCTGTGCCGCCCCATCCACTCTCTTGAGCCCGACCCGTACCTCGCCTTCGAAGGTAAATTTGAAGGCGTTGGAAAGAAGATTCAGCACGATCTTCTCCCACATGTCGCGGTCCACATATACCGGCTCAGGCAATGCTTCGCATTCCACGCGGAAGCGCAGGCCGGCTTTTTCGATTGCGGAACGGAACAAACTGGCCAATTCCGTGGTTAGCATGGCCAGGTCTGTAGGCTCGTACGCCGCTTGCACCCGCCCCGCTTCGATACGGGAGAAGTCCAACAGTGTGTTTACCAGCTTCAGCAGGCGCAGGCTGTTCCGGTGCACCATCTGCAACTGTTCCCGCTGACCGCTTCCCTCCGCGCTGTCGGCGGTTTCCTGCAGCATTCGTTCGATCGGCCCCAGCATGAGCGTGAGCGGGGTGCGAAATTCGTGGCTGATATTGGTAAAGAACAGGGTTTTGGCACGGTCAATTTCCGCCAGTGCCTCCGCACGGCGCCGCTCCTCCTCATAGGCGTGGGCGTCCGCCAAACTGGTGGCGATTTGCCGCGCCACTAAATCGAAGAAGGCACGATAGGATTCGTCCAGTGCCTTGTGCGGGCTGATCCCGACTAATAGCAGGCCGGGCTGCGCCTGCCCCGGCGTTGACATTGGGATCAAAAGCCCGCTGCGCGGGGGGATCGTCCAGGCCCCCAGCGGCAGTGCCGTCGCCAGCTTCTCCAGGTCCTCCAACACAATGCTGGCCCCGGAATTCACCGCTTGCCGGCCGAGCAGGTACACTTCGGATCCGGGAGAACACAAATCCCGGCACAGCTGGTGTTCGCGGCTGATCCCCGCTGTTTCCGCTAGCAGCGGTTCGCCCTGTTCTGTCGGCTGACACAAAATGGAGAAAGGTATGTCGCGCAGGTTCTCGCCCAGGGTGGCGGCTGCGATTTTGCAGGCATCGCGTTCACTCCTGGCGTCCACCCCTCGCGCGGCTAAATCGCGCAGAGTGCGCAACCTTCGCTCTCCAATCACCTCTTCCGTGGTTTCCAGGACCGCGGTAAAAACTCCTCCCACGGCTCCAGTCTCCACCCGCACTGGACTGAACGAAAACGAGAAATAACACTCTTCCGCATATCCAAACCGTTCCAGTTGCAGCAGCAAACGGTTCGACCAGGTTGCTTCCCCGGTCTGGACCACCTTCTCCAGCATGGGACCGATGGTGTCCCAAATCTCGGCCCAGCACTCCTGGCACCGCCGGCCAAGTGCCCAGGGGTGCTTGCTTCCTAGAATTTTGCTGTAAGCGTCGTTGTACAGAACCACGTGCTCCGGTCCCCAGTACAAGACGATGGGAAAGCGTGATGCCAGACAGATGCTGAGGGAAGTTTTCAGGCTTTGTGGCCACTCGGTGACCGGGCCCAGCGGCGTATTCGCCCAATCCACCGAGCGCATGAGCGCGCCCATGTCCCCCCCGCCCACAAAAAGCTCGCTAGGGACAGGTGTCCGCCTTCGTGTGGTGCCCCTACTCATAGCAGGTAATTAGGTTTCGCTGAGTGCTGACGGCGCGGGCCGATCGCCTAGGCTAACCGCCAGTAGGATTCCGAGTGTCTGCACTAAGTTGTCTCGAAAGCCCCTTGGGCTATCCCAGTTATTCATGCTAGCACGCGCCTGCGTGCGCATGGCAAGTCGGCGCGTCCGTAGTTTCGCCTTATCGTCTGAGGTATTTGCCCAGGCACCTGGGGCAGGGCGTGTAGCCACGGTCAGCGGCTTCCCTGGCGCTGATCATCTCCGGTTTCCCGTGAATGTACCGGCAGGTGGGATCATGGAACAGCTTGCCTTGCGCGGTGACAGCCACCACCCGGTTAGGAAGTTCCTGCGCTGGCATGCTGTGACGCGACAGCAGGGTCGCGTTCCCGGGCCGCCCGTATCCGAAGGACACGATCGCCCCTAGCACGATAATGATGATGATCGAGCCCGTCCATACACGACCGCTCATCTGAATTCTCCGCAACCAAGCCGGGCGACGACCCTTTGAGGGCGCGATCGCCCGGCGCACATTGCTGCTCAGTGCTGCATTTCGTCGCTCTTCTTGTCAGCTTTTTTTTCTTTTTTCGCCTTTTTAGTCTTGGCTTTCTTTTCCTTTTTGGCTTTCTTCGCCGGCTTGGCGCTGTCGGTCTGCGCCGGCTCCTGCCCCATCCCGCCCTGGCGGGGCTGTGCGAACAGCGCCAGCGGGCTGAGCAGGAACATCATTGCCAACAGGGTCATCAACTTCTTGCGCATTTGTGTCTCCTCCGAAAGCGAACCCATCGGGTTCAGGGTCAGTAGAGATGCCCAACTGCTATCAAGCCTGCCTACCCGCCTTCTCCGCGCGACAGGTACTCGGGATTGCGCTTCCATCCTGTCAGCATGGAGGCGAAGTTCGACCATCCATGCAGCACGACCATGATCAAGTGTCCGGGAATAAATGCCAGAAAACCGCACATAGCTAGAAAATGCCACACGCGGGCGAGATGATAACCACCCATGGGCCACGCCAGCCAGGAAAATTGGATCGGCTTGTAAAGAACCAGTCCTGTCAGCATCGACGCGCCGCCGCACAGCACCGTCGCCGTGTAGGCCAGTTTCTGCAACGGATTGTATTGCTGCCTGACGGGTGGTTTCGGTCCGAAGAGAAAATAATGGCGCGCCATCGGCCACACGCCCCCAAAATCCCGCGGAGTGAACAGCACGGTTTTGAAGTGACCGCTGAAGATCTGATAGCCGAGGTAAAGCGCTCCGCTGCCGGCAAACACCCACATAAAGGTGAAGTGCCACTGCAGCGCACCGCCCAGCCAACCGCCTAACGTAAGGGCTTTGGGAATGTTGATCAGATCGTGTTCCGGAATTTTCGCCCCGAAACTGGGAAACGCGCTGAAGATGCGCAGGCCGCTGGCGGCCAGCACGAATACCGCCGCCGCGTTCAGCCAATGAGTGAAGCGCACCGCCCAGGGATGCTCATAGGCTGCGGTGACCAGCTTCAGGCGTTCTTCTGGCGCTTTCGCTTCCTGGGCTCCGGTTTGCGTGCCGCCTGCCATGCCTCTCCTATAATCCCGCGTACCAGCTGTAGCCCTGGTCTTCCCAATAGCCGCGCTTCGCGCCAAGTACGTTGGTGACCGTCAGCTTGGTCAGGTACTTGGCCGATTTGTATCCCAGCTTGGTGGGCAGGCTGAGCCGCAAGGGCGCGCCATGCCCGCGATCCAGCGGTTTTCCGTACATCTCGTAGCAAAGCAACGACTGCGGGTGCAGGGCTGTGGCCATGTCCAGCGATTCGTAGTAGTCGTCGGCGCACTCGACCGTCACAAAATGTGACCCTGTATCTGCGCCCACCAGGGCAAGGAAATCAGAGATACGTGCGCCTCCGAAGGAACCGATTACGTCCCAGCCTTCCACGCAAACATGGCGCGTATTCTGACGAATCCTGGGCAGAGCCTGAATTTGCGCCAGCGTGTACTCGCCGGGATGACTCACGTTGCCGCCGACCGTAAGTGTCCAGCTGTCAAGGTCCACTTCCGGATCAAGTGCGTCGTAGCCGTTGTAGGGAAACTTTTCGAAGGAAACAACATCGGACGCGGCGAATGTGGTGGCCGGATGATGGCGGCGGAATAGCAAGCCGGAGGCCCAGTCGCTGAGGCGCACACCGCGGCTCACCAGCGGATCCTGCCAGCGGGTTACGGCGAATGCGCCCACGGCCACTACCGGGGCCAGCTTTAACAGTTCTCGCCGGCTGAGCTTTTTGAGTTTCTTGTCTTCGATGCTGGCCAAAGGCAATCCTCTGGGGGCCCGGATACTTCGATCGGTCTTAGGCGATGGTTGCGAGAACCCGAGTCATGCTCGCAAGAGTGTGGCGCTGCCGAATTGTATATGAACGCCGCGGCACGCAGGAAAATTTCTGGTGATTTTCGCGGCGGTGGCCGGCGCTCTTTCTGCACCATCGCTCTGATAAGATCGAACTTCGGCCTGTTCGGCGACGCAGAACGTTCCGCGCGGGCTTCTTACCTCGGAGGCATTCATGAACGATGCTGCTAATTTCACCGTCGGCACCCGGCGCAACGAGGATATCGCGCTCGACATGATGAAGTTCATTGCCATGACCACGGGCTACGGCAAAACCGGCTCGGCGGGCGCCGGCTTTGGCGCCGGCGTGGCTTCCAAGCCCGAGGAATACGCTTCGCATCTGCTCGAACTTTATGGGCGCTGCCTCACAGCCATCGAGCGCAAGAAGTAACGCAAGACACCTGCAAGACAGAAAAGCCGCGGGACCTCCCGCGGCTTAACCCAATACTGGCAACTCGGATTTAACGGCGCTTGCCCCGCGAGGAGCTCTTACGGCGCGATTTGCTGCCTTTGCGCGCCGACGATTTGCCCCGCGTGCGGCTGCCGCCTCGCTTGGCCGCCGCTTTCTTTTTCTTGCCGCCCTTCTTGGCCGCGCTTTTCTTGGCTCGCGGTGCGGCGCTTTTCTTCGCCGCCTTGCGCGCGGGCGCCTTCTTTTTTGCCGCAGACCGCTTTGCGCCCCCGCCACCGCCCCCACCGGAGGGAGCTTCCCGCGGTTCCGGAATGCCTGCCGGCATGGCCGGCGCTTCGCCCACCGAACTGCTTACGGGTTCTTCCTCCTCTTCCTCTTCTTCCTCGTAATCTTCTTCCAGCGACTCGCCGTAGGAACCCGTATCGCCAAACTCGTCCATGTCATCATCCCGTCCATACAGCGTCTCATCATCCAGCATGGTTCCTCCTGATCTTTCGCTTCGGGCACCGCCTCCGCCGCGCCCCGTCCAGAATAGGAAACAAAACAAGACTGCAGTACCACTTCGCCAAGCCGCGGCGGGAAAAAATCCCTCGCCAGCGGCGCGCGATTATAGCATAGCAATTTCGCGGCGCACCGTGATGCGCCACTGCACCGCATATTACACCTTAAGCAGGAAATGCGTCGGCGGGCCGGCGCCAGGAATATTTGCTTTAAGGATTTTCTCGAATTACCAGCACGTCGCCCGCGCGCAGGTTGGCGGCCACTTTGCCATTCGTGCGCCGCAGGGCGGCCACCGTGGTGTTGTATTGACTGGCAATGCTGGTGAGGGTTTCTCCCCGGCGCACTTTGTGGGTGACCCTATTGCCTGCGGAAGCAGCGCGCAACTTGTTGCTTTGCTTGTACTTAGGATGTTTGGTCGAGGGAGTTCGCGTCGCGGCCACTTCCCGCTCCCCCGGCCGTAGCGGTCGATGCAGATAAAGCACCATGCCCGGACGAAGTTTGCCGCGCACTCGTGGATTCCAGCGCCGCAACCGCACCACCGGTACACCGAAATCTTCCGCCACCGAGGTCAGGGTGTCGCCCCGGCGCACCCGATAGCGGGTTAGGTGCCGCGAATAAGCGATCGCGTCTACATAACGTCCGGGCGCGATGGGAATAATCAGTTTCGTGCCCGCTTCCAGTTCCCCGCCTTTCAGGCTGTTGGCCTCGGCGATGGAGCGTGACGTGGTGTGATACGTGCGCGCTATGCTGGCCAGCGTCTCCCCTTCGCCTACTTTGTGGTAGCGCCACCATACCCGCTTGTCGCGCGGAATCTCGGCAATAGCTGTCTGGTATTTCGCTACCGTACCGGCGGGCAGGTGGAGATCAAAGCTGCCCTCCTTCGGCGTGGTCAGGCGCAACAGGCTGGGATTCAGCTCCTGCAAGTCCGCCACCGTGCTGTCCACGCATTCCGCCACCAGGCGCAGATCGACCGGGTAATCGATAGTAACGGTGTCGCTGGGTACCGGCTTGTCGGGAACAATATGATCCAGGCCGTATTGCGCCGGGTTCTTAGCCATGATGGCCACGGCCAGGATAATGGGCACATAGTTCCGCGTTTCCGCCGGCAGAACGTTGCGCTTATACAGTTCCCAGAAATCGGCATAGCCAGTGCGCTGCACGGCCTGTTGCACGGTCAGGGGCCCGGAGTTGTAGGCGGCCATCGCCAGATACCAGTCGCCAAACTCTTTGTATAGATCTTTCAAATGGCGGGCTGCCGCGCGCGTCGATTTTTCCGGATCCTGGCGCTCATCCACCCACCAGCTGCGCTCCAGCCCGTAACCGCTTCCCCGGCTGGCCATAAACTGCCAGAGCCCCCGGGCACCGGCGTGCGATAAGGCCAGCGGATGAAAGCCCGATTCCGCTTCCGCCAGGTAAATCAGGTCCTGTGGCACACCCTCTTCCTTCAGGATTCGCCGGATCATATCGCTGTACAGGCCGGCCCGGGTCAAAGCCCGCTCCAGAACCCCCCGGCCGCGTGTGGAAAAGTAGCTGATATAGCCGGCCACTGTGTCGTTCATGGTCAACGGCAGGTCGGAGTGAATCTGGCGGATTTCCTCCGCTGCCTTTGCTTTCAGGTTCGGGTCAACCGGAAATGTGATCTGGTTGGTCTCGTCAATGGGCGCAGGTTCTGATTTCTGCTCGGTAAAGCCGTCACCCTGCTTGAGGGCGATCAGTTCCAGGCTGTTGACTCCATCTACGATCTTCTCGAACTCAGCCTGCAAACGCGCATCGGCGCTGGCTCCGCCCGGAGCTTGCGTCAGGATATCGAAGGCCTTGTCGAAATTATCTTTGGCCGCTTCCAGGTGGCCGGCGGAATAGTTCGCCTGCCCCGCCTGGTACTGTTGCTCTGCCTGCGCCACCAGGGCCGCAATCGGATCGGCCTGAGGAACCGGCTGCGCCTCTTTCTGAACCTGAGGGGCCGCTGCCGGCGCCGGAGCTGCCACCGGCTTAGCCTCGATCGGCGGCGCGGAAGCCACCGGAGGTGCTGCCGCCATCACCGGCTTTTTCACGGCTGTCTGGCAGGAGGAAGCCATCAGCACCAGGGCGCTTAACAGCGGGGTAATCCAATAAGAAAGTCGAATCCTCATGCGCCTCTAGCACTTACACGTATTCGGCCGCCCAAACTCCGGGAACCTGGAAAATCGTACTACGGCTTTTTTGCATGGGTCAATTGAACAAAGGTACTGAAGGTACCTTTCGATGGGCCGTGGCCCTCCGCAAACGGTTCTGCAAAATTACCAGTTACAAATTACTCAATTACAAATCTTCTTCGCTTTACCACGCAATCTTCAGCGCCAGTTGCAGTTGTCGCGGATCAAAAGCCGCAGTGGGCTGTCCGGCATTGCTCCACAGGGGGTTCACGTCCGCCACGTTGAACTTGTTGATGAAGTTGAACGCGTCCACCATCGCGTCCAGGCCGACGCGTTCGCCCAGCGCGATATGACGCGCCACCCGCATGTCGGTGAACAAGGTGGACGGTCTGACGCCCGCATTTCGACCCAGGTTTCCGATCAGCGTTCCGTTCAGGAAGCAGGCCGGCTGCAGCCATCCTGTCGGCGAATAGGGCGAAGCCACTGCCTGGTCGCCGCACAGATTCTGCGGGGTGCCGCCCGGCACTGCCAGCGGCCGGTCGGTGGTGGTGCCGAAATCAAAATTGCGGTCCGAACCGGTAATGATGTTGAACGGCCGTCCCGCCCCCGCCTCAATGATGGGGGCAAAAGTCCAGTCGCTGCCGAACTTGCTCCAGAAGCCGCTGCCCGAAAGCTTGCCCGTCTGGTAGACCCCGCTCAAGACGAACCGGTGCCGCTGATCGAATAGCGACGTGGAGCGGTCGCCATTAGGGTTGTAGTTGTCTTGCGGCGCCAGCGGAGATTCCAGGTCGGTAGAGTCGTCAATTGCGTGCGAATAGGTGTAAGACGCCAGGAATTCGTAATGGTGGCTGAACCGTTTGCGCAAGTTGGCAGTGAAACCGTGGTAGACGGAACTGCCATTGGAGTAATTGGCCGGCATATCACTGAAGGGGATACATCCGCTCAGCGACAGCGGGTCGCAGTTGGCATTCAGTCCTTCGGCCGCCAGGATTTGCTGGGCCAGGCCAACGCACGCTCCTGCCCCGCTCGCCAGGGCCGCCCGCGCCAGCGAGGGATTCAACCCCGACGGCCGGAAAAAGCTCACCATAGCCGCGCTGACCCAGGGTTGCCCCAGGAATGGCCCTGGGTTCATGTCTACGCCACAGGGAGCGCCAACAGAGCCCACAAACAGCGGACCGCTGGTCCCACCACTGAGCGCTCCCAGGTCGCCTGCCGCCGCCGCTACCTGATAGTTATGCACCAGCAGGTCGGAGCGCACCGCATTGGCGTTGATGGGCCGGTTCAGGCGCTTGCCGGCATTGAAGTTGTATTGCAGGCTGAGCGCGAAGTTATGTCCCAAGTCGCGCTCCACGGTCAGATTGGCCTGATTGGAATAGGGATACTGGAAGTTCGCCGCGGTCGGAAAGCCAAACGGCTGCAAAATCAAAGGAATGCCTGCCGCCAGATATTGTTGCCCTACAAATGCCGATGGAGCATTGGGAGTGGCGTTAAAGCGCTGCTGGTTAGGCAGGAAATTCAACGCCTGCGCCAGCCCTAAGGGCGTGCAGTTCGGGTTTCCCAGAGTGCCCTGGAAAGTATTGGCCGCATTCAGGTTCAGCGGGCTGGAATTTGTGAGGGGGGCTGTAACACCACACGGACTTCCGCCGAACAAGACCACCTGCGGGGCCTGCGCTCCATCCGCCACGTCGGAATCAAACGCCAGCGCCAGCAGCGGATGATCGTAGAACATTCCGTAGGAAGCGCGGATCACCGTCTTGCCGTCGTTGCCCGGGTCCCACGCCAGGCCCACCCTTGGCGCCACATTGTCCCAGTCGCGGGGAATGCCTTGGGTAATCCCCAGGCTCTTCTGCGCCGCTTGCGAAAAAGCGTTGATCGCGCTGAAGGTTGGCGTGAGCTCCACGTCGTAGCGCACACCGTAATTCAAGGTCAGATTGGGCCGCGCGCGCCAGCTATCCTGGATAAAACCGCCTAGCGGAGTGTTGGTAAACGCATCATGCGGATTGCCCACGCCCTGGATGAAGTTCTGCGGCAATCCCAAACCATAAGCCTGAATGGGGGAAACTCCCGGGAAGTTGGGAATGCCCGGAATGGTCGGCAGTCCCGGCAAGTCCAGGCCGCCGAAGTTGTAAACGCCACCGAAATTAACCGTGAAGTCGGCCTGCAGGGGCAGGTAATTGGCGTCAACTCCGAATTTCATATTGTGATTGCCCTTCACCCAGGAAAGGCTGTCGGAAAGCTGATAGCGCTGCTCAGTGCGGTTCACAAAAGAGAATGGCTCGCGGCCGAAGAAGGCGAACCCGGGAATATTCACCGCCACGTTGCCGCCGCCGGGCGCGCTGGAGAAGTTGTAGAGCAAGCCGCGCCGGGAATACGCGAACAGGAAATCGTTGACTTTGTCGGTGCCCAGGGTCAGCGTGTCATGGGCATTGATGCTGAAGTCGCGGTAGGTCTGTTGCGAGGTGCGCGAGTAGGCATTTTGCCCGAAGTTCTGCGGTCCCTGCGCGTTCACCTGGATGCCGGTCGTGGTGCTGGGACTGACGCCGGCGCGCAACATCAGCTGCTGGTTGGCGCTGATGCGGTGGTCCACGCGTAGCGAATACAGGCTGGTGCCTTCGAAAATCGGATAATTGCCAATCAGAGAATTCAGGGGAACGAAGGAAGCTGGCAAGGGCACCCCACTGCTGGGGAAGACCGGCAGCGGGATGGGCGCCAGAATTCCTGCCGGCACCATCCCATTCAACGCCACCGCCGAGCCCGCGCCCGCCGTGGCCGCATAAGTTGCCACCGCCTGGGCAAAGGCCGGGCTGACCTGCTCTAACCCGAGCACCGACGGGTTGGTCAGGAACCCGACCTGGTCGGGGGTCAGGTTCAACACACCAAACGGCATACCCACAAGGGCAGTGTTGAAGGGGGTCAGAT
The DNA here is from genome assembly GCA_035295475.1 of Terriglobales bacterium. Taxonomy (GTDB): domain Bacteria; phylum Acidobacteriota; class Terriglobia; order Terriglobales; family Acidobacteriaceae; genus JAICWP01. The sequence continues at coordinate 318 of DATGIY010000332.1, read as the reverse complement.
CAAAATTGTTGGCCCCAATGTTGGAGAACCCGGTCTCATGCCGGCGCGTAGTTTCGTAGGAGAAGAAATAAAATGTCTTGTCCTTGACGATAGGACCGCCGAAAGCCGTGCCCGCCTGCACTCGCGTGTAGGCTGGATCGGAAACATTGCTGAAGGGGTTGACCGCCTGCAGCTTGCGGTTGCGCAGGTAGCCAAACACGTCGCCGTGGAACTGGTTCGACCCCGACTTGGTAATGATATTGACCACACCGCCGGATGCGCGCCCATATTCCGGGGCATAGCTGTTATTGACGATCTGGAATTCCTGCACTCCTTCCT
>DATGIY010000331.1:0-6535 GCA_035295475.1 Terriglobales bacterium | reverse complement strand
GATATAGCCGCGGGCGAGCGCCTGATCCGCCGCCGCGGCGACCTCACCATATATTTCGCACGTTTCATCTGGGGCATGAGAACTCTGGCGGGTCCGCTGGCGGGAGTTCTGCGCATGGAGTGGAAGCGCTTTGCTTTTTTTAATTTCCTCGGGGCGGCTACCTGGGTGGGCTGCATCGTGGCTCTGGGCTATGCCTTCGGCCATGAGTTCAGCAGCCTGATGGATTTCTTCGAGAAAGCCGATCTGGCTATGATGGTGGGCGTAGCCGTCCTGGGAATCTATTTTTGGCGCCGTTATAAGAAGAGCAAGGCTTCACGCTCGCATTCCCACCTCGAGGCTGCCTGAACAGTGCCTTGGTAAGTCGGGAGGTCATTCGGCCTTAGCTGATCGCTCTTTCTGCCTTGCCCGCTGGGTGGGCTGACGAAAAATCCACCGCGCTGGTATTTCCCCCGCAGACCAACACCCCCACGCGTTCACCTTCTCGCGGTTTGTATTGACGGGAAAGAAGGGCAGCCAGGGCCGCGGCACCTCCGGGTTCCGCCACCACGCGCAGGACGTCCCAGAGCACGGTTTGCGCCTCCTGTATAGCCGGGTCGGAGACGAGCGCGACATGATCGACGTATTTCTGTGCCAGCGGAAACATCAACTCCCCTACGCGACGCGGCGCCAGGGAATCGGCGGCGATGCCGCCGGCCTCTGCGTCCACCGGACGGCCTGCCTGCAGCGCGCGGTAGAGCGTCGGAGCGGCGGCCGGTTCCACGCCGATGATGCGGGTGCGCCCGCGGTACCAGGCGCCAATGCCGCCAATCAAGCCGCCGCCTCCGACAGCAACTAGCAGCGCATCCAGTTGCGGGTATTGTTGTTCCCATTCCAGCCCCACCGTGCCTTGCCCGAGAAGGGTTTCCATCTGGTCATAAGCGTGGATGGGAAGCGCGCCCGAGAGGGCCACCCACTGTTCGCTGGCCGCCAGGGCATCGGCATAGCGTTCCCCGGCCACAACCAGCTCGGCGCCGTAACCACGAATGCGATCCATTTTGGCGGGCGAGGCCACCGCCGGCACGAAGATTCTGGCGGGAATACCGAGTTTCATCGCGGCAAAAGCGACCGCGGCGCCATGATTGCCGCCCGAGGCTGCTACCACACCCGCCGCTGGCACCGGGCGCATCAGCAGATTGGCAAAGGCTCCGCGGGCCTTGAAGGAGCCGGTGTGCTGCAGGAGTTCGAGCTTGAAAACCCCCGTCGTGCCCGGCAAGCCGAGATCGGTCCCCTCCACTTCCACGACCGGGGTACGGCGTATGTGCCGGCGGATCAATTGCTCCGCGCGCGTAATCCCTTCCCGATCCACCGTGGCGGGATGCACTTTGAACGCTTTTTCTGCGGCCATTCCCCCATTATGCCTGAGGGTTCTTCGGATTGGCTTCGACGGGCGGAGTTGACGGGGAATAGCGCAGGATTTTTCAGTCAAGGCGCGAACTCTTGTCGTGAAGCGACACAAATGTAACCACCCCCAGCGTGAAGTGCTCCCAAATTTGGGAAGCAGGAATTCTGATTCTTGTATGTCCAGTAGACCTAACCAGCTAAGTTACTGAAATCAAGGCTGTTTCATTTTGGTACGGCAGTTGCATGTTTCGTTAAAACAGCTAGCCATGTGTCTGATCGGTTCTCTGGCCCCGATCCCATCTGACAGAGAGCCGGTTGGTGCAAGAAGCATTTCAGAGGGGTTTTCAAGCTGAACTGAGAAAGTCGAGACGGAGGAGATAAATGACTACTCGATTGGTGAGGGGGCTGCTCGCGTTGGCGGTAGCCTTGACCTTTTTCTGCACCACAAACGCCAGGGCCGACAACCTCTACGCCAGCATCCGAGGCACGGTGGAAGATCAATCCGGAGCCGTGGTCCCCAATGTGAAGTTGACCGCCACCAATCAGGCGACCGGCATCAGCTATTCCACGGTGTCAGGAAAGGATGGCGCTTTTTCCTTCTTGCAGCTGCCCATTGGCAACTACATGGTGAAGGCCGCGGCCAGTGGATTTAAGAGCTTCCAAGCTACCGGGATTCACCTGGATCTGAATCAGGTCTACTCGCTGAATCCAAAGCTTGAAGTCGGTACCTTGAGCCAGGAAGTCACGGTCGAGGCAAACTCGGTCCAGGTGGATACCAGCAGCATGCAGCGCGGTACCACGATTACTGGAAACCAGATCGTGGATATGCCCTTGAACGGCCGAAACTGGACGCAGCTGCAGCAACTGCAGCCGGGTGTTGTCGGCACCTCAGATCGCTTCGGCAACGCCAACGGTGGGTTTTCTGCCAACGGCAATGAAACTCAACAGAATTCATTCCTGATCAACGGAACCGATTCCAATGACGCCAGCCTGAACACCGCCCGTGTGATTCCCAGCCCGGACGCCATTACTGAATTTCGCCAGATCACGAGCACTCTCAATCCGGAATATGGCCGCAACTCCGGCACTATCATCAACGCGGTGATCAAGAATGGCACCAATCAGTTCCATGGTGATGGTTTTGAGTTCTATCGCGATACCTTTCTTGACGCCAAGAACTATTTCCAAAAGGCGGCATCGCCCTTCCATCAGAACATGTTCGGAGGAACTCTGGGTGGGCCGATCGTGAAGAACCATGCGTTCTTCTTCTTTTCCTATCAGGGCCAGCGCGCAAGGCAGCCACAGAATTTCAGTGTGCCCACCGTCCTGAGCGCTGCTGAGCGCACCGGAGATTTTTCTGCGTCGGGGCCTTTCACGTCCACTAATACATCGCCTATCCCGTTGGTGGATTCCACGGGTGCGCTGCAGCCGGCTGGTACTCCCTACAGTACGCTGTTTCCGACTGGGGTTATTCCGGTCTCCGACCTGAATCCCTTATCGGTGAAGCTGCTGGGCCAGTTCGTCCCGCTGCCCAATGCTGCTGGAAACACTTACACCTTTAATCCCATTACCACGGTGACCGATAACCAGTACATTTATCGCCTGGATGAAAAGGTGAACGACTCCAATGCGATCTGGTTCTACGGCTTGTACGAGACCCGCCCGACGGCTGATACGTTGCCATTCACCGGCGCCACGCTGCCCGGCTTTGCCGAGAATGCGCAATCACACACGCAGGAGTACACAGTCGCCTGGAACCACACCATCTCTTCCACGGCACTCAACGAGGCGCGCTTCGCTTATCTGCGTTTCAATTTCCTGGCCGTGAATCCCGTTAACCCGATCAACCCCACTACTTATGGGTTCACTGGCATTCACCCACAAGTTCCAGCCGAAGCCTCGCTCCCTCTGATGACCGTGAGCGGATTTTTCAACCTTGGTTTCAGCAACAATGGCCCCCAGCCACGTGTTCAGAACACCTATCAAGCCACCGACAACTTCAGCAAGGTCTGGGGCCGGCACACCTTTAAGGCCGGTTTCAATATGGACCGGCTCTCGGTGAATAACCCGTTTTTCAACAATCTGGGTGGCAACTTTACCTTCGGCGGCTCAGGTATATACTCCACGGGCAACCCAGCAGCGGACTTTCTGTTGGGCTTTCCAGATAGCTACCTGCAAGGTAGCGGTTCCGTCGTCAGGGCTCGTGGACGGGAGTATTACTCCTACGCGCAAGACCAATGGCAAGTGCGCAACAACTTGACCCTGACCTACGGTTTGGGATGGGACATCGAGACTCCATGGAGAAACCTGTTTGGCAATGGGGAGATCATGTCAGCGTGGCGTCCTGGGCAGCAGTCTACTGTCTTCCCGTCAATGCCCGCAGGCTTTGTCTTCCCCGGGGATGCCGGCATCAACAAGTACGGCGGCATGAGCATCCATTACGCTGACTTCGCTCCGCGCTTCGGTTTTGCCTATAGCCCCGGTGGCTCGAGCAACTGGAGCATTCGCGGTGGGGTTGGGCTCTATTACAACCGCAGTGAAGAAGAGTTGGCACTGCAGACTCTGACCAATCCTCCCTTTGCGCTGACCTCGCCCGGTGCGGGCGCGGTATGCGGAGCTCCTGGTTTTGCCAATCCCTTCTCGGGCACTAGCCCCTCGTGCTCCGTGCCCCAGACGTTCCCCTTTGCTCCTCCTGCTCCCGGGAGCACATTCGATCCGACCCCGTTTGAGCCCATCGGGCTGGGAACAAACGTCGAAGATCCCAGGTTCACGTCCCCGCGAACCGTCAACTACAACCTGACGGTCGAGCGGCAACTCTCGCCTTCCACGATTGTCTCCGTTGGCTACGTTGGAAATCTGGGCCGCCACGAGGAAGGGGCCCTGGATCTCAATTTGGCCGGTCAGGTCCCCGGTGTGAACCCAGCTGCTGCGGCTTTCGGATGTCCCAACGGTTTTGCCATGACCGTTCCCGCTGCCTGCCCGCAGTCCGGCCAGCCTGGTGGAACCCCGTTCCCACTTGCGGTTTACGGCCATCCTGGGCTCCAGACAACCGAATTCAACTCCAACTACAATTCCCTCCAGGCGCAATTCAATCGTCGCTTCAGCAACGGCCTGCAGGTGTTGGCGAGCTACACGTGGTCGCGTTACTTTGACTACACCTCCAGCCTGGAAGGCAACGCCTTCAATTTCCCTGGGATCAATCCCTTTGACATTAAGGGCATGTATGGCCCCTCAACCAATGATGCGCCGCAACGTTTGGTCGTGAGCTACATCTACACGTTGCCGTTCTACAGCCTGGGCCACCACTGGAAACGTCTCACGGATGGATGGAACCTGGTGGGCATATATACCCTGCAGCACGGATTGCCGGTTGGCGTGTTCAACCTGTTATCCACTTCTCTGGATTGCGATTTGGGTGTTGCCTTCTACGCATGCCCTGATAGGGCCAACCGCACCTCGGCCCCGCTGAACATCGGCAATCCCAGAAACTACACGATCGATGGAGCATCCAATTACTGGTTCAACCCCAAAGCGTTTACCATTCCTGCTCCGGGCACCGGGATTGGCACTGCCAATCGCAACCCACTCTACGGCCCTGGCCTGAACTATACGGACATGGCTCTGGAAAAGACGATTCCTATCACCGAATCGAAGTCGCTAGAATTGCGATTGGAAACGTTTAACACCTTTAACCACGCCAACTTTTCCAACCCAGCTACTCCAGGTTTTGGCACGGAAGATGCTTCTCCCATCGATTCCTCGAGCTTTGGTCGCATTTTCTCGGTGCAGCAGATTTCGACCAACGGCTCCGGACGCGTAATCCAGTTGGGAGCGAAATTCATCTTCTAGTTCTGAACCGATTACAAAACAGGCCGGGCGATTTGCCCGGCCTGTTTTTTTGATTTGACGCTCCGACCGTCGCCAGTAGCGGAATGGGCCATCCCGCCTCAGAATGTCCATTCCACGCCCAGGCGGGCGGTTCGAGGCGCCTCCACGGCCAGCGGAACGCGCGTGAGGAAGGCGGGCCCGGTCAGGGCGGATTCCAGAGTGTTGCTGTTGGCGTTCAGGACGTTGAAGACGTCCAAATATCCCGAAAGCATTCCTCGCGGCAGGGCAAAATCCCGCGCCAGGCGCGCGTCCAGCGTGGCATTAAGCTCCGTCTGAAATCCACCGGGATGTCCCACGGGCGTGGCGCGGACAAAAAAGGGCCCCTGGTTGAAGCCGTTGATGAACAGCAGCCGCCCAAACGGCAGGCCGTCATAGTAGGAGGCGACTACCCCCACGTGGAATCCCAGGGGGGCCGTGTAGTAGCCGCTGATCTTGCCGGTAAAAGCGCGATCGAAGTGAGTTCGGCCCTGAGCAAAGAGAAAGGTATTGGGATCGCTGCCCAGCGCCCCCAAAAAGCCGGTGTCATCCGCGACGACCGAATTGCCGGGACTGGTGGCTGCCAGCGTGCGGCCGGCGGTAAAGCTGGCGGCGAAGGCCCAGCGGTGGAAGAGCCGCTTCTCCAGTCGCGCCTCCATGCCTTTGTAGCTGGCATGAAACCCGTGGTTGCCCAGCACCAGGAAGTCCTTGCCCAGCGCGGAGGGCAGCCGGTTATACAAGGTTAGGACCTGGTCATCCGGGGTGCCGAATATCCCGTCGTTGCCGGGATCGTGGTACAGAACCGGCGTGTAATCCGAAAACGGGACACCGACGTTATTAAGGGCGAGCAGGTGTTGGTCATCGCGGCGAAAGAAACGAATGCTGCCGCTGAAGCCGGCGCCCACATTCTGTTCCACACCAAAACTGAATTCATCCGTGAAAGGCCGAGCTATGCCCGGCGCCAGGGCGGAATGCGGTCCTCCAAAGACGCGCAGCAGCTTGCCGATTTCCGCTGCTTGTACCTGCCCGTCGCGATTCGTATCCTGCCAGCGAAACACCTGTCCTCCTAGCGCTGCAGGATCTCCAAAATCCAGGTATCGCCCTTGCAGCAGGTGGCCGTATCGTGACCAACTGCCCTGCAGAACCAGGCCGCGCGGCCACAGGGGTATCACTAGACCCAGGCGCGGCTGTACGCTCGTCCAGTTGATCGCCGAGGCGCTGTCTACGGCGCGCCCCGATGACGTGTCAATCCGTAGCCCCGCTGAAACACTCAGGCGGCGAGAAGGTCGCC
>DATGIY010000330.1:0-3673 GCA_035295475.1 Terriglobales bacterium | reverse complement strand
AGCAGCACGGGGCGGCCGCGGAGTGTGTCGAGAGCTGGGGGCTTGGGGCCAAGGTGTTGAGTCAGCACTAATGTCGGCGCCGGCTTACCCTCCAGGGTCAGAAGGTTAAGATTCTTCTGCAGCCGGGCGCGCAGGGAAGTGGTCCCGTACTGGCGTAGAGCGTTCCGTAGTAGGTCCAGGGCGCCGCTGCGGTCGCCATTTCGGGCTTTCGCCTGGGCCTGAATCTCGATGGAAGCGCCCAAAGCCAGTGGTAATTGCGCTTCCGCATCCAGGGCGCGGTGGGCCAGTTCCTGCCGGCACAGTTGTTCGGTTTGCTGGGCATAGCTCTCGGCCGCCGCCGTCTGCCCCAGTTGCAGCTTGGCACGGGCTATTTCCGACATGAATTGAAGCAGTTGCGGCGTTAGACCGTTCCGGGCGCGATAAGCTTGGGCCTGCGCCTCGGCCTGAGCAATTTGCGCCGCCGAGGGTGCCGCCTGCTGGGCAAAGGCGAATCCGGCCCCCGCCATGAACCCTAGGATCAACAACTTGCCAGCCCACTGGCGCATATGGCTCATGATGCACGGTTCACGCAAAAGTTTCCAATATTGCCGTATCCGGTCGCTATTTTGGCCGTCTTTAAGTTGTTGCTTGACAAAGCCTCCGGCAAGCATAACTTGGAGCACCAAGCCAACAGGCTCAAGATGCCCTCAATCCAATCTAGTCGGATGAGCTACTGGAACGCAGCCAGACGGGGAGGTCCCATGCGACCTGCAAATTACCTCGGCAGTATTCTACTGATTCTGTTTCTAAGCGCTAGTCTGGCCGCTCAGGGCCGGCCGTCAGGCGGTGGCACCGGGGGGACGGGAGGCCGGCCCGCGTCCGGCAACACTCCCAGCGGCATGCCTACAACCAATATTCCTCCCAACATTAATAACCCTTCGACCAATCTCCCGCCCATGCTATTCATGTCCGGCAAAGTGGCAGTAGATGATGGCAGCGAACTAACCGACTCGGCGATGATCGAAAGCGTGTGCAATGGCGACCGGCATTTTGAGGCTTACACGGATCGTAAGGGCAATTTCAGCTTCCAATTCGGCCAGCAACGGGATATCGGCGCCGGGGACGTGGCCACAACCGACGCTAACGTGCCAGGACGATCCATGACGCCCCAGCAGCAGCAACGCCAGCTGCAACAATGCGAACTGGTCGCCGTGCTTCCCGGATTCACTTCGCAGACGGTCGAACTTTCGGGAACGGAAGTTTCGGAATCGATGAATGTCGGAACTATCGTTCTGCACCGAATGGCGCACGTAGAAGGGTTTACGCTCAGCGCGACTACCGCCATGGCACCCGGGAAAGCAAAAAAGGCCTATGAGAAAGGCCGGAACGAAGAAAAGAAGAAGAAGTGGGAGGCGGCGGAGAAAAAGTTCCAAGAGGCGGTTCAGATTTATCCCAGATTTGCCGTCGCCTGGGTCGAACTGGGCCGTACGCAACTAGAAATGAAGCAGGAGGCAGCCGCCAAAGAATCGTTGCAGAAGGCGGTGACGGCTGATTCACAATTTGTGTCGCCGCATCAATTATTGGCGGTGATTGCCCTGCACGAGCAGCGTTGGCAGGACGTGGTCGGCGAAACCAATGCCGTGCTGCGGCTTAACCCGCTCAGTTTCGCGCAAGACTGGTACTACAACGCGGCGGCTAACTACTACCTGGGGCATTACGATGTCGCGGAAAAAAGCGTGCGGCAAGCCATTCAAGTGGACGTAGAACATCGCGTCCCCAGGGCGGAGTATCTGCTGGGCATAATCCTGACCCAGAAACACGATTACCAGGGCGCGGCCGAGCACTTGCGCAACTATGTCCGGCTGTCGCCCAACGCTACTGATGTTGCCCAAGTCAACGAGCAGATCGCCAAAATCGCAAAGCTTTCGTCTAGCCAATCGGCGGTACAGAAATGAAGTAACTTTCTTCGGGGGGGCCGTACCGTGCGGGCCCGGGATGTCATTCACTATCTTGCTGGGGCAGGACTAGCCTTCATTTTGGCGACGGGCGCCGCAGCCATTGGTGCGCGAGCGCAGAGCTGCGTTGCGTGCGCGGCGCCGCAGACTCTGCTGGCAACCTCCGCGAACTCATGGACACTTCGCAAGCAGGTCAATGAGGTTGAGGTCCTTTTCACTGCCTCCCGACACGGCAGATTCGTGGACGGATTGACGCGCGACGATATTACTGTGCGCGATAATAATAGGCCGGCGGAAATCCTGGCCTTCCGAAATCAAGGCAACCTCCCCCTGCGAATTGTCTTGCTGTTGGACACCAGCGACTCTGTAAAGGGGCGATTCCAGTTCGAGAAAGAGGCTGCTGATGCTTTTCTGCGCCAGGTGCTGAGCGAGCCATCCGATGTGGCCATGATTGCAGGATTCGCCTCCCATTTTCATCGACTGCAGAACTTTACGCACGACCCGAGCTTGCTTGCGAATGGCCTTGCCCGGCTGTCACCCGGCGGAGCCACCGCGATGTACGACGCCATCCACACGGCCTGCGTGATGCTCGCTGCCTCGCCTTCCGATGACCTAGAGGCGCGAGTACTCATTGTCCTTTCCGATGGAGTCGACAATTTCAGCAGAAGCCGGAGGAAGGATGCAATCGCATTTGCTCAGCAGGCCGAGGTTGCCATCTACACCATCGGAACCAATTACGCCGAAACCGGTCCCGGCACCGAAAATCTGAGCAAGCTAGCCGAGCAGACGGGCGGAAGGGCATTATTTCCCGTCACCGCGCGTGGCATGTCGCAGGCTTTCGCGCGCATCGGCGCTGAACTGCGACACCGCTATGCTGTCGCCTATCGTCCGGCGCAGTTTGAGGCGAACGGCCATTTTCGCCGCATACGCATCCGGGTGCTCCAAGCCGGCAAGAAGGTGAAAATAAGAGCACGCAAAGGCTACTACGCACGGTAAACGCAAAGAGTTCAGCACCCCGAGGCAAATGCCCCCGTGGCAAGGGCTGAGGCGGCGATTTATACTCACAGGGACGTCATCCCAAACCTGAGGATCCCCTGCATGGCGACCCTGCCCAAGCGTGATGGACAATCCGGCGAGCTAAAGCACATTCCCTGGAAGTCGGTGGAACTGGAAGACCTGAATCCCCTGCTGCAGCGGCAAATGGTAGTGGGCGAGAAGATGATGCTTGCCCGCGTGTTGCTCAAGAAAGGATGCGTGGTGCCGCTGCACAGCCATGAGAACGAGCAGATCACCTATATTCTGGAAGGCGCGCTCAAATTCGAAATCGATGGCCGCGAAATTGTGGTGGGAGCCGGAGAAGTGCTCTGCATTCCTTCCAACATGCCGCACAAAGCCATTGCGCTGGAAGATACCGTGGACCTGGACGTCTTTACCCCGCCGCGAGCCGACTGGCTGAGCAAGACCGACCAGTACCTTCGCCGTTAGCCCTTCCGGCCAGACAACCCAGGTGACAACCGAGGCCAAAGTGCTAGCTGAGATGAAAGCCGGGCATAGGCTGCGCTGCATCGAGTGTGGTGCGGAATTCGAACGTGCCGGGCGGGAATTCCGCTGCACCCGCTGCGGTGACCTTCTGGAAGTGGTCTATCCCGAGTGGGCCAAGAACGAAGCCCGCACCATCGCCTGGGCGTCGGGCCTGCGGCAGACCTGGCATCAACGCAAGCTATCTCGCAGTTCCGTGG
>DATGIY010000329.1:0-2217 GCA_035295475.1 Terriglobales bacterium | reverse complement strand
CGAGCGCAACGTCTTCTATGCTAACAATGGAGACGGGAGTTTCTCAGATGTCTCCGCGGCGGTAGGCCTCGATTTCCTGGAGGATGGCCGGGCATTTGCCTTGGCGGATTTCGATCATGATGGCCGGCTGGAAGTTCTTCTGAAAAACCGCAACGCCCCTCAGATGCGGATGCTGCACAACGTAATGCCCTCCTTACCCCCATCCATTTCTTTTCGTCTGCGTGGCACCCGCAGCAACCGCGACGCCATCGGCGCGGTAGTCACGTTACATACTGAGTCGGGGCAGCAGACGCGTCAGTTGCAGGCCGGTTCGGGATTCCTCTCCCAGCACAGTAAGGAACTCTTTTTTGGTCTGGGAAAGGCGCAGGGACCGCTGCGTGCATCGATTCGCTGGCCCAGCGGACTGGTGCAGGATCTTCACGACCTGTCGCCCAATCACCGGATATGGGTGGAAGAGGGCAGTGAGTCGATCCGTAGCGAGCCCTTTCGCGGACCCGTCCCGCCGGGCGATACCGCTGCGGTTGCGAATGTACGAAGCCCGGAGCCTCTGCCGGCAACGATAGAAACCTGGCTCCTGGTGCCAGTTGCCGCTCCGGATTTTTCGTTGCCCGACCAGCGCGGCCAGACCTGGAGCCTGGCGGCGCTGCGCGGCAAACAACTGCTGCTGCATTTCTGGAGTTCGCAGGCGGCAAATTGCGAAGATCATCTGGAGAGCTTCAGCGCCGCTCACGAGCGTTGGGCAACCCAAGGTTTGCAACTGCTCGCAATTGACCTGGAGACCGGACCTCCACCGAAGTTGCCGGCCGCGCCGCCGCTTTTGTTCCCCGTGCTTCGCGCCTCGGAAGATGTGGCCGCCATCTACAACATCCTGTACCGCTACCTTTTCGACCGCCACCGCGACCTGGCTCTTCCCACGTCTTTGCTGATCGACAGGAAGGCTCAAATCGTCAAGCTCTACCAGGGCGTCGTGACCCCAGAGCAAATTGAGAAAGACTCCAGCCAATTGCCGAAGACTGCCACGGAACGCTTGGCCAAGGCTCTGCCTTTCGCCGGGCTCACCAGTTCCTTTGATTTTCGTCGCAACTATCTTTCCTATGGTGCGGTCTTCTTTCAGCGGGGGTATTTTGACCAGTCTCTGGCTTTCTTCGAGCTTGCGCTCCAGGATGATCCTTCCAGCGCGGAAGCGCTCTATGGAATCGGCAGTGCCTACCTGAAAAAAGGCAAGCGTGCGGAAGCGCAGCAGAGCTTTGAGCGGGCCACAAGGTTGACCGCCTCTTATCCCGACACTGTGCCGAACTCCTGGAACAACCTTGGCCTGATTGCCGCTCAGGAGGGCCGTATGGGGCAAGCCACACAACACTTTCAGCAGGCTCTGCGCCTTAATCCGCAAAGCGGGGTTGCGCTGGAAAATCTTGGCAATGCTTATCGCCAGCAACAGCTTTGGGATCAGGCCCGCTCAGCATTTGAGCGTGCGCTGGCGGTTGATCCGGAGAGCCCGGGTGCGAATTACGGTTTAGCCATGGTTTATGCGGCGACAGACGATACCCAGCAGGCCTATGAGTATCTCCAGAAAGCTCTGCAATTCCGCCCTGATTACCCGGAGGCTCTCAATAATCTGGGTGTGCTTTATATGCGCACGCGGCGCCGGGATCAGGCAGTCGAAACTCTGCAGAAGTGCACACGCATCACTCCGGCTTTCGACCAGTGTTATCTGAATCTTGCCCGCATCTACAGCCTGGAGGGGAATCCCTCCGCTGCGCGAGAAGTTCTGCTTCAACTTTTAAAGCAGCAGCCCAGCCATCCTCAGGCGCAAAAAGCACTGCAAGACCTGCCACAGTAATCCTTATGCAGCATGCTGATTGGTTTCAGGGCGCAGCTTCAGCCGCGACGAGACTGACCTCAAGGTCATCGCCTTGCCGCCGGAGTGGTGACTGTGTGTGCGTCTGGCGTGGCCGCTGAGAGCAGCTGTACAAACAAGTTGTAGAACTTCTCCGGATTGAGGTCGAGCTGTACCTCGACGGGCTGCACTTCGAGTTTGGGTTTGTCCGACTCTGACCACGTCAGCGTATCGCCGTAGCCGGCGCCCCGGTCCAGATCGACGTCCATGAAGCGCATTTGCTTGTTCGTAATGATGCTGGGATCCAGCCAGGCCGCGGCCGCCAGTTCATCCCACAAGTAGTTGTACGTGCCGAGAAGCCTGGAATATTTGACAACGTA
>DATGIY010000328.1:0-7393 GCA_035295475.1 Terriglobales bacterium | reverse complement strand
CGGGCCACTTCAGCGTGTATGAGTGGATTGCCTTCGCGGGTTGGATTTGTTTGGGATGGGCGCTGCGCCGCAAGCCGGAAGCAAGCGCTGAAATAGCTTCCAGTTCTCAGGCGTAACGAGAGACGTTGCGTCTCTACCGATGGCCAACTGTGCACGCGGCCCAGGCGCCCGCACAAAAATACGCGGTAGTGCGCGCGAGATGCTTCAGGCCTGAAGGCCCTCAGCACGACGCCATAATTAGGAAGAGCAGACGCGGGCGCCCGCGCCACAAAGCTTCAATATGGACGAGCTTCGCTCGCCCGCACAGGCGGGGGCGCCTGTGCCCACACATTTGTCTTCATTTTTGCGTGACCGTCAGTTCGTGGTTGCCTACCATTGCGGTATCAATCCTGTCAGGAAGCTGAAAGCGGTTATCGATCCCCAGGTTGGGGTGCTTGGGTTTGATGTAGTGGTCCACAAAGAGCTGCAGGGCGAAATCTGGAATTTGCACCCCGTCGAGAGCGACGCTATCGATGTGCACGGTACCTGTTCCACGGGACGCACTGCCGTGCGCGGTCATGGCTACATCATGCACGCCGCTGAACATGCTGAGCAGGGGATTCATACTGCGACTTCCGGCGGTCAGCTGGTCAAAATCCACCCGCGCCACGCCGTCAATCACGCCCGGCTGGCCGGAGAAACGCGCCGACTGCACTCCCTTCGGCAGTTGTACCCGCTCGCTGGCCACGTAGGCATTGATCTCCTGTTCCGTCATAACTGTCGTCAGCGGCTGAGGATGCGCCTGGGCGCCATTATTCTGAATGCGGTCAAGCTTGCGCTGCATGCTCTCAACCGTAGCCCGGTCACTATTGGAGCGAGAATTCTGGGCCGCTGCCAGGGAGAATGCCGCAAGTAGGACCAGCATCGAAAGGGTTTTCATTTGGTCAGCGCGGCTTCGGTCTGGGGATGAGACACAAATACGACTCTGGGCGCTCCCAAGGTCCCGGTGACATCGAAGCTGTGAGCAGGGTCGCGCACCAGCTTCAGGTTCAACTTGCTGTCCGCCAGAATGATTCCGCTCACCTGATAGATGCCATCGAGAGTCAGCAATTTGCCTGCATCGAGCGTGAACGCCCCGTCCTTCAATGCCAGGTGACCACTAAACCGGCGGAAGTGGAGCGGCTTGCCGACAGGCGTGAGCGCCAGGTGGAGCAACGTGCCGTCACGCAAATCGAAATCGGCGGTCGATACAAGGGAGGCTCCCAAATCCGCTTTGCTCCAGCCGGCCGCCTGCAGCCGGTATTGCAGAGAAGCCGTGCCGCTAGCCCAATCGCTGCCCATGTTTTTCGCCAACTGCGCCAGGGCCGCGCGATCCAGGGTGCCTGAGCCCTTGTACATCGGCTGCGGGCCGGAAAAGTCGACTTCCCACTCGCCGTAGTGCTGTCCACCCCAGATCGCTGTGCGCATTCGCGACATTTGAATCTTCTGATGTCGTATGAGCAGTCCACAAGTGAAGTGACTGGCAGTTACCCGGCCCAGTTCCACGCGATTCGCGGAAAGCGTTCCCGTAACATTGAACCCGGCCAGCGGTTCGGCGCGACTATCTTGCAGCAGGCGGTACCAGGGCCGCTTCTGCAGGCTGGGGTTGAGGAGCGCGTTCAGGTCGGCGGCAGCCAGTTGGTCCGTGTGCAAATCCACCCGTGCCGTACAGTCTTCATTGCTGGAGCAATGCCGGGGGACTTGCACCGTGCCGGAGAAATGTATGTCGCTGCCGGTGAACGATGCGGCCAGATTCTGGATTCGGACCTGTTGCGGGCCGAAGGCCAACTCAGCGGAAGAAATTTGCAGCGGAGCAGCCAGCTTTTTCAATTGCGCCAGCACATTGTGCAGCTGCACGGTGCCGGTCAGGTCTGGCGCCGGGAAGCCGGCCCATGCGCCCGCGATCCGCAGATCCAGATTGGCTGTTCCCCGATTGACGTGAGGGGGGGCATGAACCCCCAAAGTGCGAGCCACCTGCTCCAGGCGGGGCAGCTGGGCTTCGCCGCGCAGGTTGATTTCGTATGCTCTGCGTGAAAGCCAGCCAGCCAGCACGGCCGGCGCGCCGCCGTCCAACTGCAGGTGGAAGGGGCCCACTACGAGGCGCGCTTCCAGCGGCACATTGGAAGGCGGTCTGCGATGGCGTTGGGCCACACGAGCTGCCGGGGGCTCTACGGCGCCATCAGCAACGATGAAAGGAATTGTGCCCAGCCGGAGTTGACGTCCCGTTGAATCAGAGTGAAGGCTGAAATCGCTGGTTTGTCCGTTACCCGACCAGACACGCTGGTTTTGAATCTGCGCAGAGCGGGCAACCGTGAAGCTGGCATCGAGCACGCCGGTGGCGGTCAGATCCTGGGGCAAGTCGCGCTTGGCGTGGCGTGCGGCCGAAGCCACGGCTTGCATGGGCAATTCCTGCGCCACCATCTTGAATTGGTAGGGCCCTCCGCTGAATGGGGCGGTGGCGTTGCCGTTCAAGGTAAGCAAGCCATCTCCCACGGGAGCCCGGCAGCCCACGTCGGACCAGCTTTGATCGATGGAACTGAAACGCGCATCGCATTCGACCCGCAAACGCAGCGAACCGGAAGTGATAATGTCGTAGCGGCGGAAATCCTGAACGACGGCGGTGGTCCGCACCGCCAGCGCCGCCGGCCTTCCCCTCAACTCCGCGGAGAGGTCCAGCGCTCCGCGCCAGCCGCGATCATGGCCGTAAATCAATTCCGTCAGTTGTCCCGCCTGGGCGTTTTCCCATTCCAGCCGCACATTTACTGGTGTCTCGCGCAGAGAGGGAGCACGCTGGAAAGAACCCTCGAGCCTGAGGGTGCCCGTGTCGCTGAGATTCTGGTCGGTGCGCACCGGGCGTGCGGCAATGCGGAAATTCCACTTGTTCTCCGCGGCTTGCCAGAGCGAGAAATCGGCATCGGTGAGGGCATACACCTTCTTTTCCGCGCCTATCTTGAAGTTGATACGTCCGCTGTCCGCCTCGATATAGGGGAAGCGGGGGCGGGCCTCCGGTTTGGCCTGGGCCGTGGGCGCGGAGGGCGTGCGTGCCGTGCGTTCCAGCAGGGCGTAAACATTCCAGCGTCCATCGCGGCGCCGCACCAAATTCAAACTGGGGTTCTGCAGGCTGAGGCGGGCAATCTCCAGACGCCCACGCCACAACGAACTCAAACGCAGATAAGCGGTCACCTCGTCCGCGCGCAACATGGGTTCGGCGCTGTAAGAGGGATCGTCCGCCACCACCAAACGCTGCAGATCGAACCCCGGCTGCGGCAAGAGACGGAGGTTGACCGAGCCGATCGTGACTTGCCGATTCAGCGCCTGTACGATGGACTGGTCGATCCGAGCGCGAAAACGCCCCATGCTAATCAAGGGAGGCACGAGGAGCGCCAGCACTACTAATGCCAAGATCACGCCCACGGTATTGCGAGTGGCTCGCCTCATCGCACGATGCGAAGCATGCGCCCCCAGCGCGTCTGGTCAAAAAAATGGAAAATTACGTGGAAGATGAAGCTGATGCGGTCAACGGCGCTGTTCTTCAGGTATTGGGTGGCCGATTCTTCGAACGACCAGTAGGTGAGCAGCGGTCTTCCGATCACGTTCTGCCGCGGCACCAGGCCCCAGTAACGGCTGTCCTCGCTTACATCACGATTGTCGCCCATCATGAAGTAGCTGTCTGGCGGCACCACCAGATCCTCACCTGCGACGTGCGAACCCGCTGTCAGCCGCCACTCCGGGGTGATGTTGCTGTCATCGTCGGCCGGAACCGCGGGAAAATTATCCCGATAGGGATTGTAGCTGCCGTTGCGGAGTACGTAGGGTTCGTTCAGGGGCTTGCCGTTCCGGTAAACAACTCCATCGCGCAGGTGGATACGGTCGCCTGGCACGCCCATAACCCTCTTGACCACGTAGAGACCGGGTTCGGCGGGATGCAGAAATACCACAACATCGCCGTCCTGCGGATCGTGGTAAGGCAGGAGGTGGCCTAGATAGCGGGAGGGAGGAGAGTAGCCAATGCGGTTAACGAAAACGTGATCGCCGATGAGCAAGGTGTCCTCCATCGAACTGGAGGGGATTTCAAAAGCCTGCACGATGAAGGTGATGATGAACAGCCCCACCACCAGAACCACAGCCAGAGAAGACAGAAACTCGAGGGCAGTTTCTTTCTTTTTATCCGGCTTCCGGGGCCGCGGTTTTTCCGCAGGCTTGGGCTTGCTCAGCGTGGTTGCCATCGCTACTAATGTACCCGGTTGCAGCGGACAGTGCTAATCGAACCAGGAGGTGGCCAGCGGCAGCAATCTTATTGCGTTTCTCTGCCACTCCTTCAGCGCACGATATGCAGCATGCGTCCCCAGCGGGTCTGGTCGAAAAAGTGGAAAATCACATGAAAGATGAAGCCAATGCGATCGGCAGCGCTGCGCTTCAGATACTGATTCGGCGACTCCTCGAAAGACCAATAGATGAAGAGCGGGCGCCCGATGATGTTCTGCCGCGGAACGAAGCCCCAGTAGCGACTGTCGTAACTCACGTCGCGATTGTCGCCCATCACAAAATAACGGTCCTGCGGCACGACCAGGTCCTCGCCTTCGATATGGGCGCCCATGGTCAGGCGCCACTCCGGGGTAACACTATTGGCGTCGCTGGCTGGAACCGCGGGAAAGTTGTCCCGGTAAGGATTGTAGGTGCCATTGCGGATTACGTAGGGCTCGTTCAATGGCTTGCCATTGCGGTACACAATGCCGTCGCGCAAATGAATATGGTCTCCGGGTATGCCCATAACGCGTTTGACCACATACAATCCGGGCTCGGCGGGGGACAGAAACACCACAATGTCCCCGTCTTTGGGATCGCGGTAGGGCAGCAGGCGGCCCAGGTAGTGCGAAACGGGGGAAAAGCCGATGCGGTTGACGAAGACGTGATCCCCGATGAGCAGCGTGTCCTCCATTGAACTGGAGGGAATCTCAAAAGCCTGCACGATGAAGGTAATGATAAACAGGCCTACGACGAGGACGACCGCCAGGGAGGCCAGGAACTCGACGGTAGTCTCTTTCTTCTTTTCTGGTTTCCTGGGCAGGGCTTTGGACGGGGACTTGGTTTTGCTCAGCGCGGTTGCCATCTCTATTAATTTACCCGCTTGCGCGGGATACTGCTAATTCACCAGGCGGAACGTACGGTGCCAGCGCGTGGCCTGGAATACGTGCGTCAGCACATAGGCGAAATGGGCAAGGGTATCGCTCTGAGTGCTGGGCAAACCGCCGTCGTCCTCTGGTGAACGAATGGACCAGTAAATGAGCAACGGTCGCCCCACGATGTTCGCGTGTGGCACAAAACCCCAAAAGCGGCTGTCCAGGCTCTCGTCGCGGTTGTCGCCCAGCACGAAATACTGCCCGGCAGGAACCACCAGTTCGCCATCGTGCACCAGGCTGCGCATTTCCAGCCACCATCTCGCTTCCACGCCGGCGGCGACGAAGTCGGTGTTGGGAAAGTGGTAATGGTATGCGTCATCGGCCGAGGAGCGGTAAATGGCATAGTCTTCCTTCAGCGGCTTGCCGTTGACCCATACCTGCTTGCCGCTCATGCGAACGTGGTCGCCGGGTACCCCGATCACCCGCTTCACGAAATGCTGATCCGGGTGCACGGGATAGTGGAACACCACGATGTCGCCGCGGTGAATCCGGGTGTAAGGCAGGATATGTCCCCAGATTCCGCCGCTGCCATAGTCCACTTTATCCACCAGCAGGTAGTCCCCGATAAGCAGCGTGTTCTCCATGGACTCGGAAGGAATCTGGAAGGCTTGCACCAGGAACGTGATTACAAAGATGGCAATCACGACCGTTACCAGCAGCGACTGCAGGGAGGCAGGCAAGCCGGCGCGCAGCACACGCCTGCGCTCGGCTAGGGTGAGGACAGGCTGCGGCGCAGGCGCCTGTTCTGCCACCGATTCCGCTACTGGTTCATCACTCACTGGCTTTTTTCAGTTCGTTTACTCTTGTGCGCCGGCAGCGACCACAAGTACTCCAGCGCCTGGCGCGCCGCGTCCTGCTCGGCCCGCTTTTTGGTGCTTCCCGCGGCGCGGGCCACGAACTCCGGCGGGTGATCACTCCCACTCTTATGCAGACGCGCTTCCACGGTAAAAGTTTTTCTATGCTCGGGGCCTTCTTCCTTAACCAGGACATAAGAAGGCTGGGAATGCCCGGTGGAGTGGACGACCTCCTGCAGGGTGGATTTATAGTCCGTGATCGGTACCGTAGTGCCGGCGGGAAGGTCGCGCAATTCGGGCAGAAGAATATGCTGCAGAATCAATCCGCGTGTCTTTTCCAGGCCCGTATCCAAATACATGGCTGCCACTATTGCTTCCAAAGCATTTACCAGCAGGGCAGCCTTGCCTCGCCCCCCGCTTTTCTCCTCGCCCCGCCCCAGAGACAGATAGCGGCCCAGATCCATCTCCCGAGCCACTCGCACCAGATGGCGCCCACTCACTAAGTGCGCGCGCAGCTTGGACAGGTGTCCTTCTTCGAACTCGGGAAAGCGGCGGTAAAGTTCTTCGCTGGTGACGAATCCCAGGATGGCGTCACCCAAAAACTCCAGCTGCTCGTTATCTCCGATTTTACCGCCAGTGGTGGCTTCCTGCTCGCGGGCCCTGGAACTGTGGGTCAGCGCCCGGTGCAGCAATTCGGGGCGCTGGAAATGATGGCCAAGCACCGCTTCCAGAGCGGCTATGTCGAGTTTCTCCATAACAGACAATCAGGCGCAGACGCACTGGCCGGCGCCTGCGCCCCTGAAGACTTCCCCTGCCCGCCCTAAGGATGCGGTACCTCAGTCTGGGGCGAGGTCGGCGCCGGTGTCTTGGGCTGGTTTGCCGGCGGGGTGCCTGAAGCCGAGCCGCCGGTCAACTGCTTGAGCCGGCTCTGTTCCTGGCGAGAGAGCTGGCCGACCGTCGTGTTCTCCTGCGTCATCTGCACTGCCTGGTTCGCCGTGGCCAGAGCATCCGGATACTTGTTCTGCTTGTCCAAAGCGACCGCCAGCCGCAGGTAGTTGACCGGATCGGGCTGATTTTTGCCCATCTCAATGGCCTTGCGCAGGTTCTGCTCGGCCGTGGGGTAATCCTTCTTGACCATGGCGATATTGCCCAGAATGGCGTAAGCGGTCGACTTCAGCCAGTCCTTGGCCGCCTGCACGCGGTCGGGTGGAGCATTGGCGGAAAACATGAGGTCGGTGTCAATGGTCTCCAGCGCGTGGCTGGCCAGCTTGTTGGCCTCGGCGGTTTTCTCGTTGAAATCCAGGTCCGTATCGCGGGTGCGCTCCGAGAGCACTTCCGCCACTCCGATCAGCGCCTGGGGATCGTCGGGATCAATGGCCAGAATCTTGCGCCCCATCTCCA
>DATGIY010000327.1:0-9264 GCA_035295475.1 Terriglobales bacterium | reverse complement strand
CGGAGTCAACGATTCCTTGGACTGCGGCAGGCAGTTATTGTCTCTGGTGGGTGGCATTCGAGCCAAGGTCAACCTCATTGCCCTTAATCCTGGCCCTGGAATCGACTTTGGCACACCCGCCCAGGAGCGCGTTCTCGCCTTTCAGGAACTACTGGTGAGGGGCGGAATCCCCACTTTTATTCGCCGGCCTCGCGGGCGCGATATCTACGCGGCTTGCGGACAGCTGAAGCGGACCAGCAGTTAAGCACTGAGCCCGGTGCTCCGGGGGAGTGCTGACCGCTTCATCGAGGCCAACCCCTGCTTCCCGCCATGCCTCTCCACTAGGAAGAAGTCCTACGTCCACAGCTAACTCCTGAAACATAGTTGCTGTGCAGAGACCCGCTCCCGCCACTACGGCTTGGGCGGGTTTTAAATTTCAATCCTTTAAAGCGAAAGGGAGATGGCCATGGCGCAAGAAAATCTCGAAGGCATGAGAATCGCAATCATTGCAACCCAGGATTTTGAAGAATCGGAGCTGATCGAACCCCAAAAAGCGCTGGAAGCGGCGGGAGCTAAAACCGTGGTGATCTCAACCAAGGCGGGGAAGATTCAGGCTGTCCGCCACGATGAGAAGACCATCCAGGTGGATGTGAACGCCACTTTCGACGAAGCGCGCGCTTCCCAATTCGACGCGGTACAGATACCCGGTGGCGCCCTGAATGCCGACACCCTGCGTGTGGTTCCGGAGGCGCAGGAGTTCGTTCGCGAGATGGACCGGAGCGGCAAACCCATCGCCGTCATCTGCCACGGCCCCTGGTTGCTGGTTTCCGCGGGGCTGGTGCGCGGCCGCAAGATGACCAGCTATCACACCATTCAGGACGATCTGCGCAACGCGGGGGCGGAATGGCAGGATGCGGAATGCGTGCGCGACAGAAATTGGGTGAGCAGCCGGCAGCCTTCCGATTTGCCGGCGTTTAACCGCGAGATGATCCGGTTGTTCGCGGAACAGCGCGGGCGCGAGAAGCGCGTCGCCTGAATCGCAGCCGATTCCACCCGTAGAGGCGCAGAGAACGCAAGACTGGTTTCATTGCTGTTATTTCTCGGCGTCTCAGCGGTGATCTTTCACAATTTTGCGGAAGCATGCTGTACGGAAATTTAGGGAGAGGAGACTGGATATGAAAGCAGTGGTTTTTCATGGTGTGGGCGATATTCGCATTGACGAAGTGCCCAAGCCGAAAATCAAAGATGCCAACGATGCTATCGTGCGGCTGACCGCCAGCGCGATCTGCGGGACCGACCTGCACATGGTGCGCGGAACCGCGGCAGGAATGAAATCAGGCACCATTCTTGGCCATGAGGGAGTAGGTATAGTCGAGGAAGTAGGGCCAGGCGTACGCAATTTCAACCCCGGCGACCGGGTGGTAATCGGTTCCACCATCGCCTGCGGGTACTGCTCTTACTGCCGCGCGGGATACTACTCGCAATGCGATCACGCTAATCCCAACGGGCCGCAGGCTGGCACGGCGTTCTTCGGAGGCCCGAAAGAAAGCGGTCCTTTCGACGGCATGCAAGCCGAATACGTGCGCGTGCCCTTCGCCAACGTGGGGATGGTGAAATTGCCGGACGAAGTGCGCGATGACCAGGCCATACTGATTTCCGACATTTTTCCGACCGGCTATATGGCCGCCGAACTGGCGGAGATCCATCCCGGAGTCACCGTGGCGGTATTCGGCTGCGGCCCGGTAGGCCAGTTTGTGATTACCAGCCTCAAACTGCTGGGGGCGGGCCGCATTTTCGCCATCGACGCGATTCCCTCCCGTCTGCAAATGGCCAAAGAGCAAGGTGCCGAGATCATCGATTTCAATGCCGAGGATCCGGTGGAATCCTTGCGCCAGTTGACGGGCGGCATCGGCGTGGACCGTGCGGTGGACGCCGTCGGAGTGGACGCGGTAGCGCCACGTTCCGGCCCGGCGCTCAAGGAATACGAGCAGATGAGGAAGCAGATGAAGCAGGAATTGGAGCAGGTAGCGCCCAAAACCAGCCCAGAGGACGGCAATTGGGAACCCGGAAACGCGCCCTCGATGGTTTTCCCCTGGGCGATAAAGGGACTGGCCAAGGCGGGTACCCTATCCATCATTGGCGTTTATCCAGAGACTGTGCAGCTGTTCCCAATCGGCGCCGCCATGAACAAGAACCTTAGTATCAAGATGGGAAACTGCAACCACCGCAAGTACATCCCCAAGCTGGTAGACCTCGTGCGCACGGGGGAGGTGGACCCGACAGAGATTCTGACCCATGCCGGCCCGTTGACCGGCGCCATCGACGCCTACAAGAACTTCGATAAGCGGGCAGAAGGCTGGATCAAGGTGCTGGTGGAGCCTCAGGCACCGCCAGCCGTGGCAGCGTAAGAATCGGTCGTCTTGCATCCCGGGCCAAATGAGAAGGGCCTCTTCGAGGCCCTTTTTAGCTTCTGCTTTCGTTCCAGCATGCCGGCAGGTGGAACCTAATCGGCAGGGGCAGGGGCTGGCGTGGAGACCACCTGAACAGCCTTCAACCCTTGCAGCTCGCGCAGAGTGCGCGCCCATTTGTCGCGATGCTTTTTGGTGGCAATCGGCGCATTCAGGTTGGCGTAGAAAGCCAGAATGTTGTTGCGCAATTCCGGAGTGACGGTATCGAAGTTTCGCCTTGCCAAGCCGTCGAGCAAAGCAGCATAAGTATCGTCGGTGAGCTTGTACTCACCGGCGCGGGTGACCCGGCCGGTATCGAAATCGCGGTCGTTGAGTTGCAGCTTGCCCGCTTTTACCTCGCCTATGAGCCTGCGATACTCCGCCAGGGTGACATCCATGCTCTTCAGGTACATGTCTTCTGTCTGAGTGTTCGGCAACACAAAATCCACCGCTTTGAAAGGGCCGAACTTGGGAATGAGATGGAACAGCATAGCCAGAAAGCGGGCGCCGAATCCCGGCCGGCGATACTGGCTGCCCCACTCGCGTTCGTAGTAGGAGCGCGAGACGTGATAAAGGAAGCGCTTCTGATTGCGGTCACGCTTTTCGTGCACCAGGTCCGCCGGTTTGATGAGCAGCGCTACCTTGGTCATCTCCGGGATGACTTTGCTGATGCCGCGGCGATAGGTCCCAATGGCTAGATCTTCGTTTGACATCAGGTCGGTGAGGTTGATGCCATAAGTGCGCTTAAAAGCCCGCTCCAGCAGGGGAGTCGCCACTTGGAAACCGATGAAGTCGTGGTAGCGGTCGGAGGCAAAACGATTCTTGGCGACCTGGGTCACGTCGAAGCCAAATTCGGTGCGGATATGCGCCTTGGGATCATCTTCGTAGGTGACGTAGTCGCCGTACTTCTGGCGGAGCTTGGGAAAGCGCACGGCCACCGCCCGATTGATGTAAGGATGGCCGTTCAGGTCGGAGGCGTAATGGGCGAGAGCGCCGAGGGCAAAGGCAAGTTCGTTCAGGTCGTGGGCCTCGGCGAAAAGCGCCTCCACGAAGTCACCGCTGCGCACGTAATGGGTGAGATCGCTGAAACGCTTATTGCCGAACGGATAATAGCCCATGTCCTGAATCAGGCAGCCGCCGTAAGCATAGGCGTGAGCGCGGCGCAGGTCGTCGCGAGTGGCATTGGGAAAACGCTGGATCAGCCAGGGGCGAATGGAGTCAGCCCAGACCAGATCCACAACTTCCTCGTGGCTCAGAACCGAGTAGCTGACCGAGAAAGGGGCGGCGAGCAGCACGAACAGGAGCAGAAAAATACCCGGCAATACCCGCCGGGGCTTAGGCAGGAGACCCCACATTCTGAATATCTTAGCGTACTTGTGCCCAGGCGCGGGGGAGCGCCCCAGTGAAGCGCAGCCCTCAGATAACGAAGGAGATATTCCCTTATTCCAGTTGAAGTGCCTGCAGCTTCCAGAAGTAGGAAAAAGCCTGACAAGCCTCCTCGCACGGGAAGTGGGGTCACTACAGTAATTTTGAGCCCCCGTTGTGACTTCCTATGATTGTAAATGCCGCGTGCTTTGTTGCCGATAGGGCTAGTGGCGCTCTAGCCGCAGCTTACGAGAGAAGATTTAGCGGGTCGAGGGAGTCTTGACACGATGCCTGCTCGGGCAGAGACGAGCGCCGGCTTCACCATATTGGAATTGCTGGTAAGCATGGCCATTATCCTGACGGTGGCAGCCATGGCGGTCCCCGCCCTCATGGCGTCGGTGGAGAGCGCGCGAGTGGCGCGCGCGGTCGGCGACATTACTGCCCTGGAAGACGATATTGCTGCCTACGAGGCCGCGAACGGCTCGCTACCCAATACGCTGGCTGACATCGGCCGCGACAAATTGCTGGATCCCTGGGGAACTCCCTACCAATACTTGAATTTTGCCAATGCTATGGGCAAAGGGCAGATGCGCAAGGATCGATTCCTTGTGCCCATCAACTCCGATTACGACTTGTACAGCATGGGAGAGGACAAACAGACTTCCTCGCCGTTGACCGCGAAAGTGAGCCAGGACGATGTTATCCGGGGCAGCGATGGCAGTTATGTAGGGCTGGCGAGTAATTATTAGCGTGAACTGGGACCTTACATTTTCGTACAGCAAGGTTGCGCGGCGGATTTTCAGCCTGTTTATCCTTTGCGCGCTTCTGCCCGTCATCGCCCTTAGCTTGATTTCCTTCCGGCAGGTGACTCAGCAATTGGACGAGGATTCCCGCCAGGAACTGCGGCAAGCAGCGAAGAATGAAGGCATGGCGGTTTACGAGCGCTTGCGGTTGCTGGACAGCGACATGCTGCGGGCGGCCGCCAATCCCAAGGCTCTGGGCGGGCCCTCCTCGGCCAGTTTCGGTCTCAGCGTCAGCACGCGTAATTTGTTCCAAGCTCTGGCGGTGCAGAGCGAGGCAGGACTGCAGCCAATCTTCGGACGAATCGCTGTTCAGCCGTCACTATCCGCCGCTCAAAAGCAGCATCTTGCCGAGGGCAATGCGATTCTGCTCCCTGTCCCTTGCGGCTCGGGGCAGGTATGCGTGTACATGCTGCGCTATGTGGACGCGCGCCATGCGAAGCGGGGAATACTCATCGGCAAGGTCAATTTTGCAGAGGTACTGGCGGCGGAGACGCTCCCGTCCGCCACTATTCTGTGCATCACCAATGAGAACGGCGAAGCTGTGTTTTGTCCGCAACAGGATGCTAGGTTGGCGTTACCCAAGTCATTGGGGCGGGTTTCCTCAGGAAATTTTCAGTGGCATCAGGCGCGGCAAGAGTACGTGGCCGGTTACTGGCGTCTTTTCCTGCACGCCACATATCAGGCGCCAGAGTGGACCTTCATACTGAGCAAGTCGCGGAATGACATCCTGGCTCCCACTAAGGAATTCGGCCGGACCTTCCCGGCGGTTATCCTCCTGACGCTCCTGGTGGTCGTGCTGCTCACCCTGGTGCAGATCCGCCGCAGCATGGTGCCCTTGCAAAAGCTGAAGCAAGCAACCCAACAAATCGCTGACCGGCGTTTTGATACGCACGTGGAGATTACCAGCGGCGACGAGTTCCAGCAGTTGGCCGAAGGGTTCAACCAGATGACCCGAGACCTGGGCAAGCAGTTCCGTGCGCTGGAAACGGTACGCGAGGTGGACCGCGCGATTCTTTCCTCTCTGCGCAGCGAAGACATCATTAAGACGGTGCTGGAGCGCGTGTGCTCGTTCCTGCCCTATGCGGCGACCTGCATCACCTTGCTGCACGAAGACGGCAACGATCAGGCTGTGACCTACACTTCGATCTCAGGAGA
Source organism: Terriglobales bacterium (assembly GCA_035295475.1). Taxonomy (GTDB): domain Bacteria; phylum Acidobacteriota; class Terriglobia; order Terriglobales; family Acidobacteriaceae; genus JAICWP01. The sequence goes on along the minus strand of DATGIY010000327.1, from coordinate 3,515 downwards.
GCACCGGGAGGATGGCATCGTCACCGCTACCTTGGGCGCTTCGGAACTTGAAGAGTTGCATCGCAATCCTACTGCTTTGCGGCTGGATGCACCGGCCGCTTGGCGCAGCTATCTGGCGCCCCTGCTGGCCGGGGACATGAAGTGGTTTCTGGTCATCTCTATTCGTCACGAGCAGCGCCTGCTGGGAGTGCTGGCTCTGGCCCATCCTTCGATTCCCCAAGAATCCCCGGATGACCGGGTGTACGCGATTCAGCTGGCCGATCGTCTGGCCGTGGCCCTCTCCAATGCCCGTCTCCTGGAAGAGCTTGCCGACCTCAACCTAGGCACGCTCACGGCTCTGGCGCGGGCCATCGACGCCAAATCGGAGTGGACGTCCGGCCATTCGGAACGAGTCACCAGAATGGCGATTGATATCGCGCGGGAGATGGGGTTGCCGCCCAGGGAATTGGCGATTCTGCACCGGGGAGGATTGCTGCACGACATCGGAAAGATTGGCACGCCGGCGGAGATCCTGGACAAGCCAGGCAAGCTGACCGAGCAGGAATTCCGCGTCATGAAGGAACATGTGACCACGGGGGCGAGAATTCTGGAACCGATTCCCGGTTTTTCAGAGCTGATTCCCATCGTGCTGCAGCATCATGAGCGCTTTGACGGGACCGGCTATCCCCAAGGTCTGGCGGGCGAGAAGATAAGCCTGCACGCCCGTATCTTCGCCGTGGCCGATGTTTATGACGCACTGATATCCGACCGGCCTTATCGTCCAGGATGGGAATTGGAACGAGTGCAGCAATTTGTGAAAGAGCAGGCCGGAAGTCACTTTGACCCGCGTGTGGTGGAAGCCTTTCTGGCGGTGATGAGCAGGCGAGCCGCGGCTAAAGAGCGCGCTTCAGCCGTGGAGGGAGAGCAAGATAAGCCAAACGAGGTCTTTGCTCGTGGGGAGCGGAAAAACCAATGCGTCTCCTGATGAGATCACAAACGAAATGGGCGATGACGGCGCTGTTGCTGCCGGCGCTGGCGGCGACCGTGTTCCTGGCGCACCATCGCGCCCCACAACCGCGCATGGATATGCTGCTGGGGGTCTGGACGACAAACGACCCACCCTATGCCGGGCGACATTTCGAAATTCGCAAAGACCTGATCGTCGTCGCCTTCAACGACGATACCGCGTATACGGAGTCAATCACCGCCGTGGAAGCCGATCCCCACGACGGGGGCATCAGCTTTAAAATTCACACCACTTCCTACGGCACCACATACCGGCCGGAAGATGAGCACCCCGCCCTGTGGCAACTGGAATATAAGCCAGCAGATGGGGGCACCATCCGTATTGCGCACCAGCCAAAGGTAATCTGGAAGAAAGCCAAAGTTTCCGGCGAATAGTCACCCGCAGCCGGCAAGCAGGGCATCTATAATCTGGCGATTACGCCAGATGATCCCCTACTTGCTCCTGACGCTGGCTGCACTGTTGGGCGGCGGCATTGCTTCGATTGCCGGATTCGGTATCGGCAGTATTCTCACTCCTAGCCTGGCGGTGCAAACCGGCACCAAGCTGGCGGTGGCCGCGGTTTCCATCCCGCATGTCTGCGGCACGGTGTTGCGCCTGTGGGTGGTGCGGCACCGGGTGAATCGCCATGTCGTGCTGAATTTCGGCCTGGCGAGCGCCGCAGGGGGGCTGGCCGGAGCCTTACTGCATACCTGGCTGCAGAGCGCGATTCTGGGTTATCTGCTCGGAGCTCTGCTGATCTTTGCCGCGATCATGGAACTGACCGGCCTGGCTGCGCGCTTGCGCTTTGCCGGTTGGAGCGCATGGACGGCAGGCGGGCTTTCTGGTTTATTTGGAGGTCTGGTAGGGAACCAGGGCGGGATCCGCTCGGCCGCCATGCTGGGTTTCGATATCCCTAAAGAATCCTTTGTGGCTACCGCCACCGCCATTGCCCTCATGGTGGATGCCGCGCGGGTACCGGTTTACGCCGCCACGCAGGGCAGGCAGGTGGCCGGGCTGTGGCCGGTGATCGGGCTTATGACCGCAGGAGTGGTGGTTGGTACCCTCCTTGGCTGGCGACTGCTGCGAAAAATTCCTTCCCACATATTTCGACGAGTGGTTGCGATTATCATTCTGGCGTTAGGAATTGCCATGTTCCTCATTCCGGGACGCTGAAAGAGAGGGAGTTTATGGCTTCGCCCAGCATGCCTGGCGGAACAGCGGAGAGCAGGTGGCAAAAGCTGATCCAGCCGGCGTGGAATTCGCGCGCCGTTTTCCCCATACGTCTGGCCGTTGGCTTGATCTTCTTCACGCAAGGACTGCTCAAGTACCTCGACCCGAACATGGGCGTGAACCGCTTTGCCCGAATCGGCTTTTCCAATCCGGGCTTCACAGCGCATTTCGTGGGAACCTTTGAATTGATATGCGGACTTCTGGTGCTGTTTGGAGCGCTAACCAGAATTGCCGCCATTCCCCTCTTGATCGTGATCTCAACCGCGATTGCGACCACCAAGATTCCGGAATTGTCGCGGGCCAGCCAGGGATTCTGGTTCATGGTGAGCGACGCGCGCACCGATTTTTCCATGCTGATGTCGCTGATTTTTCTCCTCGCCGCCGGCGCCGGGCGCTGGTCGATCGATGCGACGCTCAGGCCTCCCCGATGAAACTCGACGCGTCGCGGCGGTGTATCCTGAAGCACAAGCTCCCACATGCCTGAGCCAAGCGTGCAGCTAAAACCTGCGTCTGTATCGCCTGCGCGGCAAGCGTTGCTCACCCCTCGGGTACAGCTTGCCTTGGTCGGCGCAATTACAGGGTTGTCGTGCGCTTTGCGTCTGCTGTACCTGGGGAAAAAGAGCTTCTGGCTGGACGAGATTGTCAGCGTCTCCATTGCCCGCCTGGATGGCGCCGGCTTCCGCAACATCGTCATGAGCTGGGAACTCAATGAGGGCCTCTACTACAGCCTGCTGCGGGGCTGGCTTCACCTGGGACAGGGAGAATTTGTGGTCCGCCTGCTCTCGGTGCTGCCGGCGGTGGCGGGCGTGCCATTCGTCTATCTGCTGGGTCGCCGGCTGTTTTCCGGAAAAGTGGGCTTGATTGCGGCTCTGCTGCTGACGGTCAATGCATTTGACGTGCGTTATGCACAGGAAGCGCGGGGATACAGCTGGTTTGAGTTTCTGGTCCTGCTGGCTTGCTGGTTTTTTGTGAAATGCATGGATCAGCCCGAAGCAAAAGGGAATTGGACTGGCCTGGTCATCACGCTGGTGCTGTGTGTCTATGCGCATTTTTTTGCGGGATTGATGCTGCCGGTATTCTGGCTGGCGGCTGTCCTGCGCAAGCGCCGCTTTCCCTGGCGGCGGTTTGTAATCAGCAGCGCGGTGATTGCTTTTGCCGCTTTGCCGGCACTGCTGTTTGTGGCCATGAAGAACCGAGGACAGGTGGGCTGGGTACAGCCAACCACCTGGCACGACCTCTACGACCTGATCACGTTGCTTAGCGGACGTGGTGGGCTGGGTCTGCTCCTGCTCGGAGGCGC
>DATGIY010000326.1:0-2899 GCA_035295475.1 Terriglobales bacterium | reverse complement strand
CCACCGTCCATGGTTGCAATCGCGCACGCTCGCGCGCGCATAAAATCTTTGCAGTGCTTGCGTGAAAAAAACTCTCGTAAGGAGTTGTCGCTAAGCTACCACAGAAACTGGTGCAGAAACAATCCTGTGGCGGGTTTTCGCAGATTGCGACAGTAACCTTGGTCACTTGCACGCCGAACGGCGGCGACCAGGATAAATGGCGTCGATGTAAAGCGATCCCGAAGCGCGGTACTCAGCCCTTTTCCAACGCTGTAGCGAATGCGTCCAGCGATAGCGAACGCAGCAGGTTGCGGCGCATTCCGCTCTCCACCTCTCCCAGGCGCTCGGTGGCCGCGGCCAGCCAGGCAAAATCACAGCCCGCGGCCAGCGACTTCAGTTCCGCGCTGAGATCGGTGTTGTGGGCCAGGTCGGGCGTGCCGCTGGTGAGGAACATCAAATCCTGAAGCAGCGAGTAGAGCGCGCGAATCAAGCGCTGGGTTTTCTCCTGCCCTTCGGCTCCGGCCCGGTAACCTTCAGTCACCTTGAACAAGGCACTGTGATCCCCGCCGGAAATAGCCGACCGCAACAGCACCAGGGCGTCGGCGCGTGCCGCGGTGTACGCCTCCAGATCAAAACTTCGGGCCCGTCCCATGGCGCCTTCCGCCAGTCGAGCTACCAGGGCACGCTGCCGCGTCGACCACTGCGGACGCTGCTCCCCCAGGTCGCGTTCGATCTCCTCCGGAGCCAGGGCGGCGAGCGTCATTGTGATGCAGCGCGAGCGAATGGTGGGCAACAGCTGCCCGGGATTTTCGCTGAGCAGGAACAGCGTGGCGAATTCCGGCGGCTCCTCCAGTACCTTAAGGAGAGAGTTTGCTGCCTCTTTCATGAAGGCGGACTGAGTGAAGATGTAAACCCGGTGATGCCCTTCCCCCGGGCGGTAATAGATGGTTTCGATCACCCGCCGCACCTGGTCCACCTTGATCAGCATCTGCGGGGGATCCGGCGGGATGATCAGCACATCGGGATGGGTCTGGACGAAGATGCGGGTTTCTTTCTTGTCGGTTTCGCGCAGGCCTTCGCGGGATTCGATGGCCTCGGCGCAGCGGGCTTCAAGGTCATCGGCTTCGGCAATGCGGGTGCAGTTGGCGCAGCGCCCGCAGAAGTCGGGCAGGCCCTCGCCATCGCGCGGCTTCTCCAGGCAATTCATGGCTTTAGCCAGCATTTGCGCCAGCGTGTACTTGCCCGCACCCCGGGGTCCGGAAAGGATCACCGCGTGGGGAAAGCGGTCGCGCGCCAGCATCTCGCGCAGGCGGCGGACGGTGGCGGCGTTGCCGTGAAAGTCAGAAAAGCCCATGTAATTGACGATTGTAGATTAAGAACCCGGCAATCAGCACTCAGCAATCAGCCTTCAGCCCACTAGATTGGCAACGGTAGACATCCCCGGCTGAGCGCTGGCGGCTGACTCTTGATTGCTGCTTTTGCCAATCGTCCATCGAAAAATCGTCAATTCGTTACCGCACGCGCGATGCTTCGCGGCTCAAGCCGCTCTGCATGACGCCGATTGCAGCTAGGGAATTGCCGCGGTAGGCTTCGGCTGGGGAGCGGCGAAGTGCCGGTCGTACCAGGAGAAGGCGCGCTCCATGCTGTCCACCTGGTGCTTGGGCTCGCGCAGGCCGTGTCCCTCGCGCGGATAACGCACGAAGACGGTCTCCACCCCCACATCTTTCAGCGCGATGTACATCTGCTCGGCCTCGGCGATGGGCACATCGGGATCATTTTCGCCGTGCATAAACATAGTGGGGGTGCTGACCGCGGCTACATGCTTCAACGGCGAACGCTCCCAGAGAATGTCCATGAGATTGTCCTGATGCGGGTAGGCGCCCCATTCCATGGCCTCGTACTGGTTGTAGTAGGTCATGTAATTGTAGGAAATGAAGTTGCTGATGCCGGCGATGGGAATAGCGGCTTTGAAGATGTTGGTCTGCGTGATCAGCCAGTCGGTAAGCTGCCCGCCGTAGCTGACCCCTTCAATGCCCATGCCATCGCGATCGATCCAGGGATAGCGGCGCAAGGCGGCATTTACGCCATAAAGCACGTCCATGGCCTCGTGACCGTCCTGATCCTGAAACACGGCATCCGCGAATTGCTGGCCGTAGCTGGTGGAACCACGGTAATTCACGTTCAGAACGGCGTAGCCGTGGGTGGCATATACCTGGTTGCGAAAATCAAGCGCGTAACCCTGGAACCCGTGCGGTCCGCCGTGAATATTCAAGATGAGCGGGTATTTATGACCCGGCGCTAAAGCGACGGGCTTGGTCAGGAATGCCTGGACATTCCACTTGAAGTCGTTACTCAGAAACGTGAACGACTCCACCGCTCCCAGTTTCTTTCCGTCAAGCAGCTCGCGATTAAGCGTGGTCAGCTGGCGCGTGGCTCCGCCCGTCGCGGGACGCAGGAACAGCTCGAAGGCATCAGCAGGACTGGAGAAAGTGTAGGCGATGGCTCCCTGCTTACTGAGGGAAAACGCACCGACGAAACCGCTTGCACCCACGACCAGTTGCGGACTGCCGCCGGTGGCAACAGGAAGCCGATAAAGATGATTGTTACCGCGCTCCTGCACAGTGAAATACACGGCGGAACCGTCTGGCGCCCATTCGGGGGCGCCCTGGCGGTTGTCAATCACAGCGCCGATTTCGCGCCGGTTGCTGCCGTCCGCGTTCATCACCCAAATGTGAGTGTCCTCCATGTTGGTTTCACGATCGGTAAGGCCGCGCTTGGTGGCAGCAAAAGCGATCTGACGGCCATCGGGCGACCAGCGCGGGTAGTATTCAACCCCTTCGGTAGCGGTCAGCTGTCGAATCGCGCCGTCCGAGGGCCGAACGGTGAACAGGTCGTAGTTGAAAAAGCGGTCGGCGTCGGG
>DATGIY010000325.1:0-2064 GCA_035295475.1 Terriglobales bacterium | reverse complement strand
CTTGGTCACGTCAATGCGGAAATGCGAGGAACGCGAGGCGTCGAACTCGCGGTTCCCGGCGGTGATTCGAAAATCCTCCCCACCCTTCTTGACGTTGACGTACACCATGCCTTCCTGGACATCAATCAGGTTGACCTTGGTTCCGGAGGACTGGAGGCTGAGTTCTTCGAAATTGACGATGGTTTGTGGAGCCAGCCGGAGGGTGCTGCCGTCTTCGAATTCCACTTCGGCGAGAGCGTCGTTGCCGCGGGTCCACACGCGAGCCCCCTGCACGATGGGCATGTTCAGAATGGCATCTTCAAAACCCTGGCCGGTGCGGCGGTCCATCTGGACATTGCCGTCCATGTAGCTGAGCCGCACGATGCGCGCGCTGGAATCGGCTGCCGCCGGGCGAACCCATCCGCATGCCAGCAGCAGGGCCAGCATCAGAAGAGCGTTACCCACTCTCCGGTTCATAAATGCTCCTGGAGATCTCTACCTTATTAGACACACCTTACCACCCCAGAGTTGCTGCTGAAACACTTATATTTACAGTGTTTTATAGCTTGTTGACAAAACCTGACGCAACCTTCCCGTTTTGTGCTACTGGGTGGGGCCGCCTTCACTGGGAGGGCCGTATCGGGCGCGATTGAGCAATTTCTCGGCGTTTCGCCGGGCGATGTGCAGGACAGAGGTGTCCTCATCAATCTGCTTCAGGATGGGCTCAATTAACTGCAATTCTTCCAATCGTTTGTGGTCCGACATCTCCACGATGTTCTTCAGTTCGGCATCCAGCCCCAGTTTGTCATGGCGATACAGGTAGGTAAGTTTGCGGCCCGACTCCAGGGTTGCCGAAATCCCGCCAAACAGGTCCGTGACCTGCTGAATGACCGGGTTTTGCGACCAGTTGTAGCTGGTCTGGTACCGGCGCTGGCCGTCGTCGAAGGTCACGGTTTTCGTGCCGGTGAAGGCGATGCGCCCCTTCTTGTACTCGAAGTCGCCCTGGAAAAAATTGACCTGCTCCGCCAGCTTGAACAGCCGGACCCGGGTTGCGTCCGACGTGGTGAACTTCAGCATGTAAGGCTCGCCCGACACCGCGTCGGGCACCACCGGGCCGTTCGATTGGTACGACGACCGCCCGGTGGATTCCACCGTCACGGTGTAGTGGTCCGGGATTGCGCCGGGCCAACTGAAGTCAAAGGTGATGGTCGCCGGATGGGGCGCCGCGTTCGGAGGTGCGGTGTTGGCGGTGGCGGCGTTCTGGGCGGCTGCTGCCGTGCCGAGGGCCAATATAAGGAGGAACTGCCGAATTTCCCTGGCGAGCATAATTGATTAGGATTGCCGTCCCGGGCGTTTCCGTCAAGTGCGTCCGGCCATGTGATGGCGCGCCAGCGTCGCCCAGGTATGCAGGTGGCAGATGGCGATGGCCAGCGCATCCGCGGCGTCGGGCGAATCCGGCACCGCGGAAAGTTTCAGTAGGATCGTCACCATTTGCTGTACCTGCGATTTCTCGGCTTTGCCGTATCCCACCACCGCCGACTTGATGGACAGCGGCGCGTACTCGGCAACTTCCAGACCGCACGACGATGCCGCCAGCATCGCCACTCCCCGCACCTGTCCCAGCTTGAGCGCCGACTTCACGTTCACCGCGTAAAACACGTCTTCGATGGCCACCATGTCAGGGCGGTGTTTCTGGATGACCGCCCGCAGCTCGTCGTAGATCTGCAGCAGCCGCGTGGGAAGCGCCTTCTTCTTGGAGAGGCGGATCGCGCCCGCGCAGATGCAGCGCAGTTCGCCCGACGGCGTCTGCTCCACCACGCCAAAGCCGGTGTACTCTCCGCCACAGTCGATTCCCAGCACCCGCATGCACGACTTATATCACGGCTGCGGGCCGGGGAATCCCGGGTTTCTCCCGGCCCGAGCTGGCCTGCCGCAGCTCTCGATTCCTGACCACTCGCGCCGAAGCTGCCCGCATCACAACCGGTAAGCGCCCCTTGTCAAAAAGGCTTATTGCTGAATCCATGCAGGAGAACACAGAGATGAAGACGAAAATTGCTTTGCTCGTGATGTTCCTGGGACTTGCCG
>DATGIY010000324.1:0-11780 GCA_035295475.1 Terriglobales bacterium | reverse complement strand
GCGAATTCACTACGATGCCGGCTACCCCCGGTTCGTGCAGCAGATTATTCCCCGTTGCCTCCAGTGTGCGCCAGCTGCCGTCGTTATGCCGGAACCGCAGTTCGATGGGTGAAATGGAACCCGTTTTTGGCAGGTTCTCCCGAAATACCTCCAGTACATACGGCTGGTCGTCGGGGTGGATGAGGTCAAACGCGTTCTTACCCACCAGGTCTTCCGGCTTATAGCCCAGAATATGCTCGATGGATGGGCTCTCATAGCGGATGATGCCAATGGCGTCCAGGACCGTAATGATGTCGGAGGAGTTTTGCACCAGGGAGCGAAAACGCAACTCGCTTTCCTGCAGGGCCTTTCGGCTCTGTCGCAGTTCCTCCTCCGCCCGCTTGCGTTCGGTTATATCGCGCGCAATGGTCGAAGCCCCAATGACGGTTCCCTCTTCGTCACGAACAGGCGAAATCGTCAGGGAAACGTTCAGCACCTTACCGTTTTTGGCGCGACGCTTTGTCTCATAATGCTCAATGCGCTCTCCCCGCCTCAGGCGCGACATGATTTCGGTGGTGTCGTCCGGGTAGTCGGGTGGGACCAGTTTGGACACATGCTGGCCAATCATCTCCGCCGCCAAGTATCCGTAAATCCGCTCTGCACCCGTATTCCAGCTCTGAATGATGCCGTTCAAATCCTTGCTCAGAATGGCATCGTCGGAGGACTCCACAATTGAAGCCAACTCAATCTGCGATCGGCTGGTACCGGAGACGCTCGGAGCTGACCTTGCCGGTGGACCGGCCACGGCCGCGGCGTTTGCCTGTTTTGCGGCCTCATCCGTTCTGGGGCTTGACTCAGAGCGGCTTGCCTTTCGTGGAGTGCGGTTGGACGCTTCCATAAGCGGACTTCAATATCTATCGCCCAAGACGCAGTTAGATTACACCAAAAGCTGCCTGCAGCGCCGGAGAGCAGCCAGGCAGCTTGGCCAAGGTCTGCTGGCGAGTTATCCCTCTGTGCTGGCTACCGGCTCCGTTGGGGTTGGCTGCGATTTCAGCAACAGGAGCCGTTGCTGCTCTTGCCTGCTGCCTTCCGTTCCGCGCCACAAGATGACCGCGAGCATGGGCAGGTAAATCCACCAGACGGCCCACGACCCCACTTGGCTCCAGGACCGTGGTATGACATACCAGCGCGTAATGCCCGCGCCCCAACTAAGACATACGGTGAAGAGGATCTCCTGTCGCGTTTTAGGAATGAGCCACAGGATGAAGCTGTCGTAGAACCAGTGTTGCGGAGCCAAAGCGCTCAGCAGAAAAAGATGCGAATCGCGGTCCTGGTGCCTCCACAAGGCGAGAAGCAATGCGGGACCGGGCAGCGCCAGCAAAGGAACAAAGTGCGTGAATTGTCCAATCCCGGAAAGCCATCGTAACGGCCAATTTGGTATCACCAGCAGACTGGCCAACAGGAGCAGAACACAACCCACTACCCCAGGTTTGGTGAGATAGGTCAGAAACACGGGAGCGCCGAGTTGCGGTTTGGCGGTTGTGACTGGCAAGAGCCAGGGAAGCAATGCGCTCGCCATGATCAGAGGCGCCCACTGCACCGTCAGCATAGCCGCCCAATAGGGATAAGCGAGAAATACCAGCAGCCGCGTATACCCCTGCCGTGCTAATCCGAATGCCAGTAGGGCGGAACTCGTTCCGAAGAACAGCCCCGCTGCGATTTCCGGCTTGACCCAGATAAATGCCAGTCCAACAATGGCAGCAGGAAGCGGATACGAGGGGGTCCCGTGAAAGATGGTATAAGGATCGCGGCCGGCCACCAGTTCGCCAGCTTCGCGTAAGGCAGAATTGAAGTCACACGCCCCGAGCCCCAGATTGCGCATCATGGCCCAACACAGCAAGCCGCTGCTGATTCCTATGGCTACGGAGACGGCCAGGCGACGCCACATGAAGCTGACTTACTTTTAACATGCCCTTCCGTTTCAGCGGAGTAACTTTCGGCGTGCCCGCCCCGCGTCCTGTGGGCGCCCATCTCCCGTTAGCGGAGGGAGTCGGTAAGCATCGCGCTCCACGGCTTCATTTACTGGGTGTCGCTATCGCTCTGCTCCTGGCCGCCAGCATGTGGTTCTACGTGCAGCGTGTCCTGGTCCCTTACCAGGAGGCGGATGCGGCGCGTTACGCACGGCCTCGCGGAAATCTGTCGGACCTGTATCCCCGCTGGCTCGGCGCTCGCGAACTCCTCCTCCACGGCCGTGATCCTTACAGCGGGGAGGTCACACGCGAAATTCAAGTCGGCTACTACGGAAGGCAGCTGGACCCCTCCCGCCCCAACGATCCCAAAGATCAGCAGGGCTTCGCCTACCCCGTGTATGTTGTCTTCCTCCTTGCTCCGTTGCTGAAACTCGACTTCCCGCTGCTGCGTCTGGCCTTCACCTGGATGTTGGCGGCGCTCATCCTGGCCACGGTATGGCTATGGGCAAAAGCGCTGGCGTGGCAGATTTCGCGGCGCGGCATGATAATTTTCATGTTGCTGATGATCGGCAGCTTTCCCGCCGCCCAGGGCATCAAGCTGCAGCAGCTCACGATCGTGGTCAGCGCTATGATTGCCGCGGCTGCGGCCGCCCTTACTGCCGGATGGCTAGCCTTTGCCGGTGTTCTGCTTGCCCTCGCTACCATCAAGCCGCAGCTCGCGGTTCCTCTGCTGATTTTCCTGCTGATCTGGGTTATTGGCGATTGGTCCAGGCGCTGGCCGTTACTGGCCAGCTTTGCCGTATCGCTGGGCTGCCTCCTGGGTGCTTCGCAATGGATCCTTCCCGGCTGGATCAGTAAATTCATGGCTGCGCTGGCAGATTATCGCCAGTACACTCACGGCACCTCAATTCTGGAGAGCCTGCTCACGCCCATAGGTGGCGTCGTCGCCACCGTTGGACTGCTATTGCTGCTCGCTTTTCTAGGGTGGAAGTTGCGGCAGGCCCCACCCGGCACGCCTCCTTTCAGCATTATGCTGGCCCTGGTCCTGGCCGTTACCGTCGTCGTGATACCCACCTGGGCGCCCTATAACCAGGTCTTGCTGGTGCCGGCAATCATGCTCCTGCTGCGCGATTGGCGTGGGCTGAGCCGCTTCGGGCGCGGGATGAGATTCCTCTATCTGCTCGTAGCCGCCTTAGTGATTTGGCCTTGGATTGCCACCCTGTACCTGAGCCTCGCCTCGTTTTTTGAGCCCGCTGCTATGGTTCAAAGGGGCTGGACCCTGCCGCTCTACACTTCAACCCTGATTCCCTTCGGAATCATGGCATTGTTAGGCATTTTCGGGGCTCGGACGGAAACCCGCTCCGCCACCTCCTGAATCGCCCTTCCTCCTTGCAATTTTGCGGGTTCAGGGATTAGGCTTTTGCCACCAATGCGGTAGATCGCCCGCCACTCCAAGGGTACCGGCCAGCGGGAAAAGCTACCCCGAGACAAATCATGGCCTTACACAGCGCAGCCACCGCTACCTCCGAGCCCGGAACTGGGGCCTTTCCCACCCTGCTTCTAGTGCAGGGAAGCGAAACCCGCACTCTGATCCTGGATCACTCTCCCTTTACCGTGGGCCGCAAGGTCGATAAAGACCTTGTTATCAGCGACCCGCGGGCATCCCGCGACCACGCCGTCATTTTGTCGGAAAACGGTGAATTCTTCGTCGTTGATCAGGCCAGCAAGCATGGCACATTTCTCAACGGGGAGCGCGTGCAGCGGGCTAAATTGCAGCCCAATGATCGGGTGGAGTTCGGAGCTCGCGACGCCGGGTATATCGTTTTTCAACCGGCCCAGCCCGGCACCAGCACGGCCCGCGAGTTCCTGAGCCAGATTTCCGATCTCCACATTTCTACTCAAACCACCGACCTGGAAAAGCTGACCCTCTTCCTGGAGGCGGCGCGCAAGCTCAATACCACCGGCGTGCTGGACGAGATCCTGGTGACGCTCATCGAATCCACGCTGCGCCTGACCGGAGCTGAGCGGGGCTATGTCTTCCTGCTGGAACCCGCCGGCAAGCTGCGCCTGGCCGCGGGACGCAATTCCGTGGGCGCTACCTTGCTCGACGACAAGACCATTTCCCACTCGATTCTGGAAGACGCGATCCACTCCAACTCCGAGTTCCTGGTATCCGATACCAGCCAGTCCAGCGATATGGCAGTGCGCAACAGCGTGATTGCCTACGATCTGCGCACCGTGATCTGCATTCCCATGCGCCGTACTCAGCTGCAAACCGCGCGCTCCGGCGATACCCTCACCCAGCCGCAGGTTCTCGGGGCTCTTTATCTCGACGCGCGTTACACCTCGCGCAATCTTTCCGGCGTCGGTCATGATGTGCTGCACGCCATTGCCCGTGAAGCCGCGGCTCTGGTGGAGAATGCCCGTCTGGCGGAGGCGGAGGAGGCGGCCCGCCGCTACCAGCAGGAGATGGCTATCGCCGCTACCATCCAGCAGCGCTTGATGGAAGTCACCATTCCCGAGGTTCCTTTCGCGGCTCTGAGCGCGCGCAACATCTCCTGCAAGGAGATCGGAGGCGACTTTTTTGACGCTGTCCGCACCGGCGACGAGCTGGCGGTCGCCGTTGCCGACGTCTGTGGCAAAGGCATCACGGCCGCGCTGCTGGCTTCCACGCTGCAAGGGATGATCTATTCGCACTTGGTGGCCGGCATGCCCTTGCCCGAGATCGCCACCGCCGTCAACCGCTTTTTCTGCCAGAAGCACATCGGCGAAAAGTACGCCACCGTGGTCATTGTGCGGCTCAACCGCAATGGCGACCTGGAATACGTCAACTGCGGCCACGTGCCGCCCCTGCTGGTCAGTAATAACCAGGTGCTGCGTCCGGAAGTTTCTAATGTTCCCGTGGGCTTGCTGGCCGACGCGGAATACCAGGGCGGCGTCTGCCGGCTCACTCCCGGCGATCGGCTGCTGCTCGTTACTGACGGCGTCACCGAGGCCGAGAATGGCAAGGGCGAATTCTTTGAGGACGCGCGTCTGCAGGAAATTGCCGCTCACAGTTCTTTCGAGCAGATCTTCGCCGCCGTGAACGTCTTTTGCGCCGGCACGCCGCTGGCCGACGACTGCACCGTCGTGGAGTTGCGCTTTACCGGATAGCCAACTCCGCCTGGCCGGCCACGGCAGCATGGGTGCTTCCGCCGGGCCCGTCCACCACAGTTCGCACTGGACATGCCATGAATTTCACATTTCTGGACTGGTCGGCGATTGTCGCCTATCTGGTGATCACGCTGGCTATGGGCCTCTACTTCCGGCGGCGCTCCGGACGTAGTGTGGACGACTACTTTGTCTCCGGACGCAACGTCAGTTGGTGGCTGGCGGGCACTTCCATGGTAGCCACCACCTTCGCCGCGGACACGCCCCTGGTGGTCACTGGTCTGGTTTACAACCAGGGCATTGCCGGCAATTGGCTGTGGTGGTGCCTGCTGCCCTCGGGCATGATGACCGTCTTCCTGTTTGCCCGGCTATGGCGCCGCTCCGGGTTGCTGACCGACGTTCAGTTCGCCGAAATGCGCTATGCTGGGCCCCCAGCCGCTTTCTTGCGAGGCTTTCGCGCCATCTACCTGGGCCTGCTGATGAACTGCCTTATTCTGGGATGGGTCACCAAGGCCATGGTGACTATCGTTGGCACCACTCTGGGCGTGAGTCCGCATGCCGCCCTCGCCATCTGCATTTTCTTCCTCATTCCCTTTACCGGCCTCTACGTTTCCCTGGGCGGCCTCTGGGGTGTGTTGTGGACCGACCTGTTCCAGTTCGTGTTGAAGATGGCTATCGTGATTGCCGTCGCCTACTATGCCGTTGGCGCGGTGGGTGGCATGGGCGTGCTGGTTCAGGCGCTGCATCATCTGCGGACTGCCGCATCCAGCAGCGGTAGCGTGCGGCCCGGCGACGCTCTGTCATTCTTTCCCGATTTCTCCCGCCCGCTGACATCCGACGCCCTTTGGCTCTTGCCGGGACTGACCTTTGTGGTCTACCTGGCGGTGCAGTGGTGGGCTTTCTGGTATCCCGGCGCGGAACCCGGCGGTGGCGGTTATATCGCACAGCGCATCTTCAGCGCCAAGGATGAACGCAACGGGCTGCTTTCCGTACTCTGGTTCAATATCGCGCATTATGCCATTCGCCCCTGGCCCTGGATCATCGCGGCGCTGGCGGCCATCGTGCTCTATCCCCACCTGGACCATCCCGAAACCGGCTACATGCTCATCGTCAACAACCAGATGCCGCACGCGCTCAAGGGGGTAGTGGTCGCCGGGTTCATGGCCGCCTTCATGTCCACCATCGCCACCCAGTTGAACTGGGGAGCTTCCTATCTGGTGGCCGACTTCTACCGGCGTTTCATAAAACGAAACGGAACCGAAGGTCACTACGTCAACATTTCCCGGGTGGTGACAGTGCTGCTGGTGATCTGTTCCGGCTACGTGGCCGCGCAGCTCACTTCCATCAAGTCCGGCTGGGAAGTGGTTCTGGAAATCGGCGCCGGCACCGGGGGCGTCTACCTCTTGCGCTGGTATTGGTGGCGGATCAATGCCTGGAGCGAAATTTCCGCCATGGCGACCGCTCTGGCGGTTACCGTTGCCTTGCGCTGGGGTGCGCCGTTCAGCGGCCAGGGGCCGGTGCTGTTCGCAAAAACTGCGATTACGACCACCCTGATCACCACCGTCGTATGGATTGCCGTCACTTTCCTGACCAAGCCGGAATCGGAAGAGGTGCTGCTGCGCTTCTATCGCCAAGCCCGGCCGGACGTACGCGGCTGGAAACCGGTGGCGCGAAAGACACCCGCTCTACCCGCGACCCGCGACCTGGGCCGTAACCTCAGCTCCTGGATCCTGGGATGCATCATGGTCTATGCCGCCCTGTTCGGCATTGGTTGGCTGACTCTCGGGCCACGGTGGCTGGGCGGCGTCATGCTGGTGGTGGCGGCGGTTGCCGCCGTGCTGCTCTATGGCAACCTTACTCACGGTGGCTGGGAAATGGAGCCACAGCCGGCGGAGGCGACCGGGCAGGTCCGCGCTGCCCTCCCTCGCCATTAAGATCTTGGCCTCGAATGTTTTGGGACGGACAAGATTTGCTTATGCCGGAGATACGCCCCCCTGCAACCATTACCCCGTGATCCCACTCTGAATAACTGTGTACCGTCCAATTGCGGACTACGCCGTCATTGGGGATACCCACTCAGCCGCACTTATCGGTTCCGATGGCTCCTTGGATTGGGCCTGCTTGCCCCACTTCAACAGCGGAGCCGTGTTCCTTCGACTGTTGGACGATGAAAAGGGCGGGTATTGCGCCATCAATCCGCGTGAGGTGAAGGCCCGTTCTCGGCGCTATCTGCCTTCTACCAATATTCTCGAAAGCACATTTATCACCCGCTCTGGTACGCTGCAGGTGATCGACTTTATGCCCCTGCGCCGCCGCCGGGAGCCAACCCACACCGGCCAGGATGTGGACAGCGATCATCAGATCATTCGCTTGCTGCGCTGCACTTCGGGCGAAGTAGAAGTTGCGCCGGATGTTCATCCCACTTTCAATTTCGCCCGCGATCACGCCACTCTCCAGGAACGCAATGGAACATTAGTTTTTTGCGCCGAGAACGACGAATTGCATGTTCAGGGCGCGCCCCTGCGGCCTGAAGCCGCGGACAGGGCTTCCGGACATTTCCCATTGCGTGCCGGGGAAGCCACCTTCATTTCCCTACGCCACGCCCGTCCGGGGAGCGCTGTAACTCCCGCCGACCTGGCGGGGGTGGAGGCCCTCCTTTCCGAGACCCGCGAATACTGGGAAACCTGGGTCCGCAGCTGCCATTATCAGGGCGAGTATCGTGACTCGGTGCTGCGCAGCGCGCTTACGGCGAAGCTGCTGACCTTTGAGCCCTCTGGCGCGATTGTCGCCGCGGCCACTACCTCCTTGCCGGAGCAGGTGGGCGGCGAACGCAATTGGGATTACCGCTTCACCTGGGTGCGCGATGCCAGCTTTACTCTGACCGCGCTCATGGTGCTGGGCTATTACGGCGAGGCCGGCGATTTTCTCCATTTTCTTCATCGCACGTGTCCTAACCTCGATACCTCGTTCCAGATCCTTTATGGGATCGATGGGGAACACGAGCAGAAGGAAATAGAACTCAAGCAGCTGAAAGGATATCGCGACTCGCGGCCGGTACGCGTGGGCAACGCAGCCGCGCGCCAGAAGCAGCTGGATGTATACGGCGAGTTGCTGCAGTCAGTCTATCTCTATGTGACGCACGAGGCGTTCGCCGAACGCCGCGGTTCCTTCACCCGTGAAATCTGGTCGCTCGTGCGGCAGATTGCTGATCATGTCGCCCGGGTTTGGCGACAGCCGGACAGCGGCTTATGGGAGATGCGCGGCCAGGAGCTTCAGTTCGTCGATTCCAAGGCGCTGTGCTGGGCGGCGCTCGATCGCGCCCTCAAATTGGCCGACCTCATCAAGGGAGAGGCTGACATCGCGCTTTGGAAACGTGAGCGCGATGCCGTTTACCACAGCATCATGACCAACGGCTTCAATGCGCAGCTCGGCGCCTTCGTTCAGTCCTACGGATCGGAAGCTCTGGACGCCTCCGCGTTGCGGTTGCCCATCATCGGCCTGATCGGCGCCAGCGATCCGCGCATGTTGTCCACCATTCGTCGCATTGAACAACGTTTGCTGCGGAAAGGGCTGGTATACCGTTATCGCGGGGTAAACGACGGTGTCTCCGGCGAGGAAAAAGGCACCTTCGCCATGTGTACTTTCTGGCTGATAGACAATTACGTTCTCCTGGAACGTTTCCGCGAAGCGGAAGAACTCTTTGAGCACGTGTTGTCGTTTCAAAACGATGTAGGATTGTTTTCGGAGGAGATCGATCCCGATAACGGCGAGCAGCTGGGCAATTTTCCCCAGGCCTTTACCACATCTCGCTCATCAACTCTGCCGCCCGGCTGGAGGCCGCGCGCCAGGGCCATAAGCTGCGGCCCCATGCTTTGGCGGAAGGGAGCGCCCAAGATGCCGCCTGAACTGCGAGTTCACGTTGCGGGAAGTGCGCCGGGCAAATTCGGGCAGAGGCTATATCAGTTTCCGGCGCAGCATGTCCAGCGCTTGCTGCGATGCCCACCAGCGCACGCGTTCGCGGTCGCCGGGAAATTTACGCTCCATCACTTCCGTGGACTCGCCATTTGATAAGGCATGGAACACCAGGCCGACGGGCTTATCCTCCGTGCCGCCGGTGGGGCCGGCGATTCCGGTGACCGCCAGCCCCCAAGTGGAGTTGCAGCGCTTGCGGATGCCCTGCGCCATGGCGCTCGCGACCTCTCGGCTGACTGCCCCATATTCCGCTAGCAGCCCCTTGGGAACGTCGGCGAATTTGCTCTTTAACTCGTTCGAGTAGGCAATCGCCCCGCCCAGGAAGTAGCGCGAGCTGCCACTGACCGATGTGAGGCGCTCACCAATCAGCCCCCCAGTGCAGGATTCGGCGACGGCCACGGTGGCGTTTCGCATCTGCAGGTAGTAGCCGACAATTTGCTCCAGCGATTCACCCTGCCGCGAAAAGACGTACTCGTCCAGTTCATCTTCCAGTTTTTCCGCGACTGTATCCACCCGCTGCTGCGCCTTCTCCAGGGAATCACGGCGCGCCCGCAGATGGATTTCGATTTCCCCGGCGTAGGCCAGAATCGTGGTTTGCACGTCGGGGTAGCGGCGATAGATGGGCGCGATGCGATCGTCGCAGTGCGATTCGCCCAGCATGGCAATTTTCAGCACGCGGCTGGCGATAAAGGCCGGGGGGAGCCGCTCCCGCAGGCGTTCCAGGCATTGTTCCTCGAACAGCGGCTTCAGTTCGTGCGGCGGCCCGGGAAGAAGAATGATGATTTTTTCGTTGCCGTCATAGCTGCCGGTAATCCATTGCCCTGGCGCGGTGCCGTTGCGGTTCGTCAGCACTGTGGCGCCGGAGATGATGTCCGCCTGCTTGGCATTGTTCTCGGTAAACTTGAAACCGCGCTTGGAAAAGCGCTTTTTCAAGGCTTCAACGATCTCGGCATCGCGCGCCAACGATAACTCCAGCGCATCCGCCACCGCCTCGCGGGTCAAATCATCTTCCGTGGGTCCGAGGCCCCCCATTAGGATCACCAGGCCGGCTCGCGACAGGGCTGTACGTGTGGTCTCCGCAATGTGCTCCCGGCTGTCCCCCACGATCGTTTTGAACGCCACCTCCACCCCAAGCTGGGTAAGTTTTTCCGTGAGATACAGCGAATTCGTGTCCTGCCGGAACGGGGTCAGCAACTCCGAACCGACAGCGATGATCTCGGCATTCATCATTCAGGGCTCAGTTGTCCGTGGCGGCAGGCGATGGAGAAAATGATCTCACATTCACCGCGTTTTTCGTTCTCTTCCTTACTTGAAAGTGGGACGGAACGCTGCCGGCAGCTACGCTTCCTGCGGCAGAAGCGCCTTGCCCTGAACGTCCCAGGAAAGATGGTGGATTGCGTTGCTGGTGGATAGAACCACGGACCTACCGGGAGCAAAAGCCAGCCCGACCAGGTTGTGGCCGGCGACCTCCAGGGAGGCTTGCCCTTCCGGAGTCAGCTTCACGATCCCGCGTTTGCCGCCCAGCGACGCCGCCACGTAGAGATTGCCTTCCACGTCGAAAGCCAGACCCTGCGGCCGCCCCAGACCGCGATAGAACACGTTTACACTTCCGTGAGGGTCGATGCGGTAGACGGAATCGAAGCTGGAAGTAGTAGGTCCGGTAACGAACAGTTCGCCGGCGGTGCTGAAAGCTAGGTGATAAGCGGACACGCTGGGTTCCAGGGTGGCAAAGACGAAAATCTGACGGTCGCGCGCAATCTTGAAAATTGTCCCGCTGCGGTCGCCGACGTAGAGATTCTCTTCCTTGTCAAAGGCCAGCCCGGTGGCCACCCCCATCCCTTCGGCATACGCGGACATGGTGCCATTGGGCGCGACCTTGTATACCGTGCCGTCGTAGCGCGAAGAAACGTACATCTGGCCGGCGCGGTCGAACGCGATGGCCGTCGCGTTCATCATCTCCGCCAGGAAGGGCTTCACGGCGTAGTTGGTATCGATTTTGTAGATCGCCACCGGAACCTTCTGCCCCCGCGATCCGGAGAAGGTCACATAGATGTTGCCTTCCAGGTCGAGAGCGGGACTGGTCACGGGGTGAAGATTCTCCGCGATCGTTACTGCTACCTTTACCTCGTGGGCATTGCTGGTATGCCCGTTGGTGGAAACCACTACCGGCCCGGTCATAGCGCCGTCGGGAACGCGCGCGATCAGGAAGTCGTCGGAACTGATAAGCACGGAGCCTTCAATTTCGCCGAATTGGACGCGCGGCCGGCGCAGTTCCGGGGGGCGCAGGCCGCTGCCGATAATGCGGATTTCCCCGCCCGGCAGGGCGGCGGGCGGGCGGACCGCGTCAATGCGCGGCTTGCCATTCACGTTTTTCTTGCCCAACAGCCGGTCGGATATGCCCATACCAGCATCTCGAAAGCTTCGCCGCCATAACTCATCGCAGCCAGCCCAGATGAAGGGCTGCCTGCAGGAGAGCGAGCGCGTACAACCCTGCTCCGACGTCATCCAGCATGATGCCTGCACCCTGCGGGATTTTCTCCAGCAGGCGCAGCGGCGGAGGCTTCACGATGTCAAACGCACGAAAAAGTATAAAGCCGGCCAGCAGAGTTTTCCAACGCACGGGAGCGGCTATCAGCGCGATCAATTGACCGGCCACTTCATCGATCACTACAAAAGACGGATCACTGATGCCGCTCTCGCGTGCCACTC
>DATGIY010000323.1:0-3320 GCA_035295475.1 Terriglobales bacterium | reverse complement strand
AGAAGTCCAGGCCGGGAGCCATAAACGCCTTGGCGCGGTCAAAAAAGCCGCCGATATCAATCGCGCCAACTGCCGGAGCCGTGCCACCATTTTGCAGGAAGTAATTTTTCACGAAGTTATACACATACGTCTGCATGGCCTGGATCCGGGGGCCCGTGAGTTGAAGGCCGGTGCCATCGAGTTTACCTCTAGTAGGGGCGGAACCTTGGCCACAGTGAACCGGGTCCTCCGTGCAACTCGGATAATTAGAGGTTTCGTGCCAGGTGGACAGCATGGCCCTTCCGCCGTTAGCCCCTCCGTTGGTCTTGAAGTCTTTTAAGAATGTATTCAGGTCGTCATCATACCCATTATTTAAAAGCTGATCATGATTGGGATAGATGCTCACGCACATAGAGACATCACCGATATTAGGAATCGTAGGGCTGGTCACTGGCACGGACGGCCATGTGGCTGGGATGACGCCTGTTGCACAGTAATGGCGCACACCGGTGATGGGTATGCCGTTATTGACATAACCCTGCACGGGGTCGTCGGGCTTTTTATTACAGTCCACGTCAGTTGCAATGCCGTTACAGCCGCGCATTATCCAGGGATTGGGAGAATTAGGATCCGGCGTTGCCGGTGTAGCTTGACCTAAAGCCTGCCATGGTTTGAGCAGTGGCAGGGCAAGGGCTGAAGCGCCGGCAACAGTCAAGAATTTACGACGGCTGAATTTACTATTAATGATTTTAGATGTTGAAGGAATATTTTGGTCTTTCATGGGGAGTCTTCCGTTCTTTTCGTAACGTTAGGGTGTGTTCTACCCGAGCACAAAGTAGTAACGTTTATGCGCGACGGCCATAACCACTTAGCAATTTTTCGTCATGCCACAATCTTCGGTGTGGCAAAAGGTTCTTATTTGGTGGTGAGCAGGTTGCGGAGCTTTCGAACAGCGCCTGGAATCTCCGTTACCGGCGTGCTGGCAAAGCCCAGAATGAAACCCTGCGGTGCCGTTGTACCTGCATAGGCAGAGGAGAGTGGCCAGAGCCAAAGATTCTGGCGGGCGGCACGCTCGGCAATTTCGAGATCACAGGCCCGGCATCCCAGCAGCCTTACAGCAAGATGCATTCCCGCTTCGTCACCGAGAATCTCAACCATGTTGTTAAGTTCTTTTTGAATACTCTCTACCAGAGAGCTTCTTCGCTCGCGATAGAGAACACGCATCCTGCGAATGTGGCGTGCAAAATGCCCTTCATTAATAAAATCCGCCACCACATCCTGGTAGAAGTTTGGTGGGCCAAGATCCATGGCGCGGCGAATGGTTCGAAAGCGGTCAACAAGATCCAATGGAATGACAACATAGCCGAGGCGCAAGGAAGGAAACAAAACTTTGCTGAAGGTCCCGATGTATATAACGCGGGCATTTGCATCAAGCCCCTGCAAGGCTGCGATCGGCATGCTTTGATAACGATACTCGCTGTCATAATCGTCCTCGATAATCCAGGAGCCGGAGCTTTGCGCCCAGTCCAGTAATCGAAGACGCCGGGAGGCACTCATGGTCACGCCCAGCGGAAATTGATGGGAGGGTGTAACAAATGCCGCCCGTGCCTTAGGGCACAGCGCGATGCCTTCGGCAACATCTAACCCCTCCGTATCCACGGAAACAGGTATCAGACGACAGCCAGCTAGCGCGAGGACATCCCCCGCCATGCGATATCCCGGCTCCTCTATCCACACTCGGCTGCCGGGATCAAGTAGCACGCGAGCCGTTATCTCTAGCGCCTGCTGGGAGCCGCTGACTATCATAATTTGCTCGGCTTGGCAGCGCAGGGACCGCGCGGTTCTGAGATAGCTCGCGATCGCTTCCCGGATAGCCTTGGAGCCAAGCTGGTCGCCGTAGTGGAATGACTTGGCATCCATGTTCCGGCAACGGCGTGCTACCAGTCTCGACCAAATGTGGAGTGGAAACTGATCAGAAGCCACTTGCGCCACACGAAGGGCGCCCAATCCTCTCAGCCATGGAGGTTTCTCAAAACGGGGCAATATGGAAGATCGGCGGGCGACTGGTCGAGGCCCGGTGCGGGCCACCTGGAACATTGCGCTGGCTGGTTGAGGCGAGGTGATCTGATCCGGAATGGAACTTGAAACAACCATTCCAGCGCCTGCCCGGCTCTCAATGTATCCCTCCGCCAATAGTTGGTCGTAGGCATTCAGGACCGGAAACCGTGAGACACCAAGTTCAGAAGCGAGGGTGCGGCTTGATGGAATTCTCTGACTAGGGAGCAACTGCCCTTCGACGATCGCGGTCCGATATCTCTCATAGATTTGCCTGTGCAACGCCGTCGGCGCATCCCGGTCGATCGTAAGGATTGGGAAGATTCCGGAGGCTACTTTCTTCATTGCACTAGCTATCTAAATCCGTTCAAGTGCAATTGTATCGAACATCTCTCCTCGTCGCAGTCAGTTACAAACAGCCCATTTCCTTTCCGGTTACCGAGCATGCGAGGCAGCCTCTTCGATCAGCGCCGCTACCTGCTTCGGTTTGGAAACGTAGACGGCATGACTGGCGCCTGCCACTTCCAGCACGTGGCTGTTGGCTCGCTTTGCATACCAGCGCTCAAGATTGGGGTTGATTGTTCTATCGGAGCCGGCTACTAACATCCAACTCGGCTTGGTTTTCCACGCTGCCTGGGTGATGACGGCTTTGAAATTGTCGGCGAAGTTTGGCACTTGGGATCGCGCCATGAACGCAGCCTGCTCCGCGGAGAGATCGGCGGCAAAATATTCGTGGAACTGCGCCGGATCAAGATAGGTGAAACCGTCTGGCGTTTTCTTGATAGCCGTGGACTTACTCAAATCGCTGGGAAACCGCTTTCCGTCGTCTGCTTCGTTTTCACCGGCATCCGGCATATGAGCGGCGATGTATACCAGCCCCACGACTGATGGCTCCGTTGCAG
This sequence comes from Terriglobales bacterium, assembly GCA_035295475.1. Taxonomy (GTDB): domain Bacteria; phylum Acidobacteriota; class Terriglobia; order Terriglobales; family Acidobacteriaceae; genus JAICWP01. The sequence goes on along the minus strand of DATGIY010000323.1, from coordinate 384 downwards.
CCTCGGTGATCACAGCTCCACCATAGCTGTGAGCCACAACGATGCTGGGTCCATTTTGCAGGGCAATGGCACGCTTCGTCGCGGCCACATCTTCTTTAAAGGATGTTTCAGGCTCCTGCACGATTGTGACATGGAAACCGTGCTTAACAAGGATGTCGTAGACACCCTTCCAACCAGATCCGTCTGCCCACGCTCCGTGTACGAGAACGATATTTTTCACCGAGCCGTTTTGACTGTGACCGGTGGTTACGCAAAGCGCCAAAAGTAGCACCGTGCTGGCGACGATCTTGCCAATTCTGTGGAACATCACGAGTGAACGGTTGAACATTGGGTTTCTCCATTTTCCCTATCATTCCAATCATGCATTTAGATGTAGAATCCCCG
>DATGIY010000322.1:0-5090 GCA_035295475.1 Terriglobales bacterium | reverse complement strand
TCAAGCCGACGCGTACCACGTCAAGCGCGCTCCAGCGACAAGGCGGCTTCCCGCAGCCGCACGCCGCGCCGCAAACGCGCCGCTTTCACTGTATTGGCCATCAGCATGGCGATGGTCAGCGGGCCCACGCCCCCGGGCACGGGGGTGAGCGCGCCGGCCACTTCCGCCACTTCCGGATGCACGTCGCCAATCAGCGTGGAACCGTTCTTGGCGAAAGCCTGTTCCCGCTTGGCGTTGCCTTTGAAGAAGCGATCGAACTCGGCGCGGTCCGTGATTTTGTTCATGCCCACGTCGATCACCGCGGCTCCCGGCTCCACGAATTGACGCGTGATCATGCCGGCACGCCCGATCGCGGCTATCAGAATATCGGCGCGGCGGCACACTCCCGGCAAGTCGTGGGTCTTGGAATGGCAGACGGTGACCGTCGCGTTATGGTTGATCAGCAGCATGGCTGTGGGCTTACCCACAATGTCGCTGCGGCCCACCACCACCGCTTCCCGGCCGGCAATCGCGATCTGGCTGCGCTGCAGAATCTCGATGATTCCCGCCGGCGTGCAGGGCACCAGCCCCGGCCGCTGCGTGGATAGAAATCCTACATTCATGGGATGGAAGCCGTCCACGTCCTTGGCCGGATCCACCGCCATCAGCACCGACTTGGCGTCAACCTGGGGCGGCAGGGGCAACTGCACCAGAATGCCGTCGATTTCGTCGCGCCGATTGAGGCTTCGCACCAGCTCCAGCAACTCGCCCGTGGTCACCGCTTCCGAGGGCGCGTGCTTTTCGCTGTAGATGCCCAATTCTTCGCAGCTTTTGACCTTGCCGCGAACATAGATCTCCGACGCGGGATTGTTCCCTGCCAGGATGACAGCCAGTCCAGGTCGCAACCCCGCCGCCGTCATTTCACGCGCCTGTTCCGCGACTTCTGACTTGATTTCAGAAGCGATTTTGTTGCCGTCCAGAATAATGGCCGCCATGTACTCCTCTCATTTGTCGGGAAGACATTGAATTCTAAATCAACATCCCGGCGCCCGGCACCAGCATTGCGCGTGCGCCACTATCACCAAGTTTCCGTTGTTCAAGACCTGTCGAGTTCGATTCGGGAATGTTGTGGGTTATTTGTCCACGGCAGGAGCTCAAAGATGCACGAAGGGAGTAAAATTGTGGCGCCATGATCTCCCCAGAACTGCTGGAAATTCTGGTTTGCCCGGTATGCAAGAAGCGCCTGGTACTGAAGCATGAGGGTGAAAGTCTGCAGTGCACTGAGTGTAAGCGCGTCTACCCCATCCGCGATGGCATCCCTGTCCTCCTGGTGGATGAGGCCGTGATCGAACCCTAGGCGTTCACCCTTTGGCAATTTCCCGGCATATTGGCGTGTGTTTTTGTGTCAGTTCGGGACCAGAACCTCACTTAGGGGTGCCCAGCCCAGCAGCTAAAGCTTTCCTGTGGCATAACTTGTCACCCGCAACTCCCTTCCGCCGCAAGGGTTTAACTGGATATCAACGCTGGTGAAATAAAACCCCTCAGAAGGGCACCTGCGGCAACAAAATTGCTTGCAACAAGGGTGCGGTCTGCGGAGTCTAATTGCCAGTACGACCACGGGTCGGAGGTGATGCCATGACGGACGAGAAGTTCAATGTGACCGAATTGGCGGCTTTAAGGAGCGACCTGTTGCAGGGAGGCATCGATTCCCGCGATGCCGCGGAATTGCTGCAAGTCTTCCTCATAGGTCGTGGCTATGGTGTGTCGCAGGAAGCCGCTCGGGACGCTGCCAGCCGGGTAGAAGGCTCTGGTTGCTCCCTGCAAGTTATTCAAAAAGAACTGGAAAGCATAGCGCTGGTGATGTAAACGCAGTTCAGACGGCGCATGGTTGCCACCCTGGCGCCGCAGTGGAGAGCGAAGGTGGCGCATGTGATTCTCCTGATGGCCGGGCCAACCAGCCCGGCCGTTCTCTTTTAGCTTGCTGCCTAAGGGTGCAGCGACTTAGAGCTAGTTAGCCAGGCAGCTAGGCAGCCTCAGGGAATTTGACAGACCTGCAGGCTGCCATTGCTATAAGGGCAAGCCAAGCCGGCTACGGGATGCGCTAAAACCACCCAGGTCACCCCAAACTCCTGCTTCAGCCTCACAAAATCCGCCGCTTGGAAATGGTTCCACCCCCCCTCGGCCGATACCTGGCGCTGCCACTCTGCTGCCAATTGGGGAAACATGCTTGCCGCTCCGCTATCCTTCAGCGCATCGGCTAACATGCTGCGTTCAGCCACTGCCCGGAAACCATGCTGATCTTCCCCTTGCAACCCCATGTCCATGGGATCCAGTGCAAAGTACGCGTCCGTGGGGGTGTTATCCCGAATCCACCGGAACGCCTGTACCCATTGGTTGTTATTCCTCGTCCAGGGGAGTTCCAAGTGGGGCGTGGAAGGAAAAAGCTGGCGCTGGGCATACCACATTCCCAGACAGAGAGGCAGAAACAGCGCCAGCCAGCGCCAGAGCTTGTGGTGCAGAACCCATTCGGCCAGTAGCCCTCCGCTGAAAAGAAAAAGGAGGATATAAACCAGTTGCAGCGCGCGCATAGGTTGTAGCTCCGCCAATTGAGCCAATTGCGGAGGAATGGTGAGTATCAGGGCAGCGACAAAGAAAAGGAGTTCGAAAAAGATCAGGGCCGAGCACAGGCGATCGAGAACCCGCAGGCCACTTCTTCGCGCCACATGCCCGTACCACCAAAGCAACGCCAGAGGAGCGAAAATTCCCAGCCATTCATACCATTGCCAGCGCAGCAAGAAAAAATAGGATCGCGTGTCCAAAATCTGCCGGTAAGCCTCGGTTACGGGAGGAAACAGCCCTAGGGGCAAGACCGCGCAGGCGACGAGCAGCGCTCGCTCCCGGTGTTCCATCCACAGGACGAAGAACATGTAGGCAGCGCCAAAAACCACCATAAGCGGGTGGATGAAACCGGTGAGCACAATCCAAGCCAAGCCGCGCAGCCACTTGCCCTCTACGACGCTGGCAATGGCCAGCAGGATGAACGGCGTCGAGAGGGAGCGCGTGTTGAGGTACTGATCCATGATGTAGAGCGAAGTGCCGGCCACAGGAATTGTGAGCAGGGCCGCGACCAGGGCCACGCCCCCCCAGATCGCGCGCTGGCTGGCAAAACACATGCTAGCAATGCGCCAGCAGGCCAGCAGCAGAAGGAAGATCGCCAGCAACTGCCATAGCAGCAGAGCGTAGTCGAGGGGCAGATGAGACACCCGCACTGAGGCGGCGATCAGGTTGGGAAACATGGTCATGCGGGCGTGGGAAGCGAAAAACCCCTGGTTATAAGGAAAAAGCCCAGGGTTCAGAAGCTTGAGAATGCCGGGCAGGTAGATTTCCGCATCCTCCACCCCCGGGTGATAACCGGCAACCGCGACGGCTCCCAGGGTGAAGAGCAGCAAGATGGCGATCGTTTTGAAATGAAGAACAGGTTTGCGCAAACCTTCCGCCTAGGTGGCTGAAAAACTGCGGCCGGCACCGCGGGCGTAATAGTTACCGCCGCCGCTTTCGAGTCTTTTGCCTGCCGGGCTGAAAACGTGAAACCGCCCTAGCCCCGCCTTCTGCAATCCAAACTGCAGGGAGGTGGCCAGCACCCCGAAGCCATACTTAACGCTGCGCCGGAAATTGATGGATGAGGCTTCGGGAAAATATTTGGTAGGACAGGAGACTTCGCCGATGCGAAATCCAAAGTAGACGCACTGTGCCAGCATCTGATTGTCGAAAACGAAGTCGTCGGAGTTTTCCAGCAGCGGCAACTCCGAGAGTACCCGCCGGCTGAAGGCGCGATAGCCGGTGTGGTATTCGGAGAGCTTGGCCCCCAAAAACCAGTTCTGCACCAGGGTCAGGCAGCGATTAGAAAAGTATTTGTAACGCGGCATTCCGCCACGCAAGGCGCCGCCGCCCAGGATGCGCGAGCCCAGCACCACATCGTAGACGCCGTAAGCCACCATGCTGGCCATCGCCGTTACCAGCAGAGGCGTGTACTGGTAATCGGGGTGGACCATGATGATGACATCCGCGCCGGCGCTTAAAGCTTCGCGATAGCAAGTCTGCTGGTTGCGGCCATAGCCGTAATTGCGGTCATGAACGTAGGTGCGAAGGCCCAGTCGCTGTGCCACCTGCAGGGTACGATCGGAGCTGTGGTCGTCCACCAGGATGCGCACGTCCACCAGGTCAGGCAGCTCACGCACGGTTTGCTCCAGCGTCTGCTCCGCGTTGTAGGCGGGCAACACCACGCATATGCGCTTACCGTTGAGCATTCAGGCCTGATCCCCACGGCGCAGCGGCCTGCAAAAACCACTCCAGCGGGACCAGATGTCTTAGAAGTTTAAGACACGCGCCGACACAATGCAATTGTGTTGTTCAGTACCGGGAGGGTTGAGGTCGGCTAACTCGGCGGGTACATCCGCGCCATCGAGGGGGATTGGGCGCGTTATCACTCGTGCCGCAGGCTCTCCACAGGATCGAGTTGGGCGGCGCGGGTGGCGGGAACGGTGCCGAACAGCACGCCCACGAAAGTGGAAACGGCCAGGGCGATCAAAGCGGACCAGCCGGAAACCGGCAGGCGATAACTGCTGACAAAGCGCACCGAGAAAGGCAGGGCCAGGCCGATGATGATGCCTATGAGTCCGCCGCCCAGCGAAATCATGATGGCTTCCGTCAGGAACTGAAAGCGAATTTCCGCGCGCGTGGCCCCCACCGCCATGCGAATGCCGATCTCCCGGATACGCGCGCTCACCGTCGCCAGCATGATGTTCATGATCCCGATCCCGCTGACCAGCAACACCACCATGGCGGTCAGGAGCAGCACCAAAGTCAGAGCGTTGGCGGTTTTAGCCGCCAAACTGAGTACTTGCGTAAGGTTGCTGACTCCATAGACGGATTCCGGCCGGTGCCGCGACTGGATCACCTTGTGAGCCTGCTCCGTGACCCGGGGCACATCCGCCATATCGGCGACACTGAAGTAAATCTGCTTCACCGTGCTCCCACTCTCGGTGAAATAGCGACTCACCGTGTAGGGGATCAGAATCGTGTCCTGGGTAATCTCGGTTTGCCCAAACGTC
>DATGIY010000321.1:0-3027 GCA_035295475.1 Terriglobales bacterium | reverse complement strand
CGAAGATGTGGAACTAGAAGCGGTTTTCGATCCCGTACCCGGCCTGTGGATAACTACCCCGGCAGGCCGCAGCCGCAGCATCCTTTATTTTCATGGCGGTGGCTATGCCCTGGGCTCGGCCAAAGCCTACGCCGAGATGACCAGTTGGATCGCGCGCGCCGCCCAGGCACGCGTCTTCGTCCTCGATTACCGCCGCGCTCCTGAGCACCGTTTTCCCGCCGCACTAGAAGATGCGCTCCTGGCCTACCGCTGGATCGCAAGTTCTGGAGCCGGCCCGAGCGCCATCTCGGTGATGGGCGATTCCGCCGGCGGCGGCCTTACGCTCGCCCTGCTATGCTCCCTGCGCGATCGCGGAGCTGCCCTGCCCGGGTGTGCCGCTTGTATTTCCCCCTGGGTGGACCTGGAAATGACCGGTCAGTCCATTACATCCAAGGCCAGTGCGGACCCGCTGCTCACGCGCGAAGGGCTGCAGAAGTTCGCCGACTGGTACCTCGGCGGCCAGGATGCGCGAAACCCCCTGGTCTCTCCCTTGCATGCCGATCTGCGGGGCCTTCCGCCCCTGCTGATTCAGGTCGGAACCAGCGAGATCCTGCTCGACGATGCCTTGCGGCTGGCTGAGCGTGCCAGGGCCGCCGGCGTCAAGGTGAAACTCACTCAGTACGAAGACATGCCGCATGTGTGGCACGTGTTCGCCTCATTCTTGCCGGAAGGGCGACAAGCCGCCAAAGAAATTGGCGAATTTGTGCTGCAGCACAGCCGCCAGGCCGCGGCCGCGACCCAAGCCGCGCCCACCCGATGAGGCTCGCTTTTCTCGCCCTCGTCGCCGCTACATTGCTGGCGGCCGGCGCCAATGCTCAGGTGAACTCCGATTCCCATACTCGTCCTCGCGTTCGTGATCTGGGTTTGCAGATCGGCATTCTGCCCACCGGCCCGCTCGACGCCATCACCGACGTGGCCGGCGTCGAGGTCGGGCAGACCACTATTATTCGGGGCAATGACGTACGCACCGGGGTTACCGCTATCCTGCCCCACTCCGGCAACATGTTTCAGGAGAAGGTGCCGGGCGCCGTGTTTGTGGGCAACGCTTTCGGCAAGCTGGCGGGCTCGACCCAGGTAAATGAACTGGGAGAAATCGAAACCCCGGTTCTCCTGACCTCCACCCTGGCCGTGCCGCGTGTAGCCGACGCCTTGCTCGACTACATGCTGGCCCTGCCCGGCAATGAGCAGGTTCAGTCCATTAACCCGCTGGTAGGCGAAACCAATGATGGATATCTGAATGACATTCGCGGCCGGCACATTACACCGGAAGACGTGATTTCCGCCATCCGCAATGCCAAAGGCGGAGCGGTGGACGAAGGCTCCGTGGGCGCGGGTACCGCAACCGTAGCTTTTGGCTTCAAGGGCGGAATCGGAACCGCATCTCGCCGCCTTCCCGCCAACCTGGGCGGCTACACCGTGGGCGTCCTGGTCCAGACCAATTTCGGGGGCATCCTGACCATCGCCGGGGCGCCGGTAGGCCGGGAACTGGGCCGCTACTACCTTCGTGAGCAATTGGAAACTGGGCAGCAGGCGCGCCGTTCTCCAGGCGTGGTTGATAACGCCAATGGCTCCTGCATGATCGTGATCGCCACCGATGCCCCGGTGGAATCGCGCAATCTGAAGCGCATGGCGGCACGAGCCATCATGGGCATGGCGCGCACCGGGGCTGCCGGCTCCAACGGCAGCGGCGACTACGCGATTGCGTTCTCCACCGCCCCCAGCTTGCGCATTCCCGCTCAGGCCGGTGCCGCGCCGCGTTCCATTGAAGTCCTGCCCAATGAGGCTATGTCTCCCCTCTTTTTGGCCGTGATTGAGGCTACCGAGGAAGCCATCTACAACTCGCTCTTCCGTGCCACCACGGTGACCGGCCGGGGACATACGGTAGAAGCGCTGCCCATCGATCGCACGCTGGAGATTCTCCACAAATACGGCGCCATTAAGTAACAGCAGCGCCTGGCTGTTGTTCCCGAGTGCCACTTTGGGCCATCGGACGGAGTGATCCCGCTTTTCCGCTCTTCTCGGTCACTGACGCCCCTGCTTCACCGTGCTAGCGTGCAAAGCGGGTAGACGCTCCGACTCTTCCTCACGCGCACAGCGTCTGCCCCAAAATTCCGCACTCAGCGCCCGGGCGGCAAGAAGAAGGAGAGATGTTATGCCCGTTGCGAGACCTCAACCCCGAAAGGAATCGACTCCGGTCACCAGCATTGATGAGCGTATCCGCCTGCGCGCCTTCGAGCTTTTCGAACAGCGCGGCCGGGAAGACGGCCACGACCTTGAGGATTGGCTTCGGGCCGAGTCCGAGGTCGCCGGCAGATCCCATAAGCTGGCCAGCTTGACGGTGGTCAAGTAGTTCGGCGCTATCGGCGGCAAAGATTTTTGTCGCTGGAAACAGGTTTGCTCGTACCGCTCCGGGCGCAGGCTAGCCATGCCGAGCCGAGGATGGTTTGGTGTGCCTACGTCCAGGCGCCGGACTGCAACTTTGCTTTCCCCACCTGGCGCATGGAATCCCAATCATAGCGGTAACGGGCGCCGCAGCGCAGGCATACCTGGTAATCCTGGCCGTCCGGCCCCGTTTGCGGCCAGGAAAAACGGTGGGAACAGCGCAAGAACGGCACCACCTGATAAAGGAGATAGAGGAGGGCTGCCATGTCAGCTCCAGTACCGCAGCGTGCAGCGGAATAAGCTGTCCCGATTCTGCGCCCACCGGTCCTGCGCGTCAAAACGCAATGGTTCCATGGTGTGGTGTACGGAAGGACACTAGGAACGGCCTCCAGATACTCGCTGCCGCAGCCGCCCGCCATCGCGCGCCAGGTTCATGCTACTGCGGCAAAAGCACGACGACGTATCTGCGGTACCCCGATTACGCGCACCCCGGCCGGCGGATTTTCCACCGCGCTGGCCAGTGCCGAGATCATTTCCTTCAGGGTAACCAGCCCCAGCCGTTGCGCGCCTTCTCGCGTTTTGGGCACGCGCTCCAGCACCCAATAT
>DATGIY010000320.1:0-3652 GCA_035295475.1 Terriglobales bacterium | reverse complement strand
TTCAGGTGCGGGTTTGGGACAGCACCGCCGAATTGCGCTACCTGGTGTTGCCGGAGCGTCCCGCGGGCACGGAAGGGCTCAGCGAAGAAGATTTGGCGGCCCTGGTCACCCGCGATGCCATGGTTGGGGTAGCGAAAGTATCGTTCCCTCCGGCAAAAGGACCCAATGAACGGCATTCATGACATGGGCGGCATGCAGGACATGGGCCCGGTCCTGCACGAAAAAAGCGAGCCCGTCTTTCACGCCCCGTGGGAGTCGCGCGTGCTTGCCATGGTTCTCGCCACCTTTGGCTGGCACAAGTGGAACCTGGACGCCTTCCGCCACACCCGCGAGGTCCTGCCCCCAGAAGACTATTTGCGCCTGAGCTACTACGAACAATGGTTCCTGGGATTGCGCGATTTGCTGGCCAGAAGTGGCCTGGTCACGGCGGCCGAACTGGAGAGCGGCGCCCCCGCGCGGGGCACGGCCAGGGCGACGCCGCCCCTGACTTCCGATCAGATCAATCCTGCGGCGCTTTCCAGCCGCATTCGCGCGGGCCGCGACCTGCCTCTTGCTCCGCGTTTTAAGCCGGGCCAGCAGGTGCGCGCCCGCAACCTCAATCCGGTCGGCCATACGAGGCTGCCGCGGTATGCACGGGGGAAGGTCGGAACTGTACATCGCGACCACGGCGTTTTCGTGTTTCCCGATATGCGCGCGCATTCCCTCGGCGACAAGCCGCAGCACGTTTACTCGGTCCGCTTCGCTGCGCGCGAATTGTGGGGTGCGCAGGCGTCGGAAAAGGATTGTGTCTATCTGGACATGTGGGATGACTATCTTGACCCGGCCTGATCCAACATCAGAGAAACTGGCGGTTCTGCCGCAGCTTCCTCGCGACGAGGGCGGACCGGTATTCGCTGAGCCCTGGCAGGCGCAGGCGTTTGCACTCGCGGTCAAACTCTCCGAACAGGGTCACTTCACCTGGAAGGAATGGGCAGCCGCTTTAGCCGAGGAAATTAAGGCTGCCGCCGACCGCGGTGAAGCTGACGATGGCTCGCGCTATTACGAACACTGGCTGGCCGCGCTCGAGCGCCTGGTGGCCGCGAAAGGTCTCTCCGATCCGGCCTCCATGCTGGCGCGCAAACAGGCCTGGGCAGACGCCTATCGGCACACTCCGCATGGCAAGCCCGTGGAACTCGCCTCTGGCGCGGACCATAAACGCGAGTAATCCGGCTAATCGCCGGCTACCGCTTCCACGTCTTCCTCGGCAACACCTTCGGCCACATCCGCCAGCATGAACTCCAGCACTTCCTGCGGGGCGGGGGCCATCCACACCGGAGCGAAGGACTGGCGATGCAAAGGCGAAGGGCCATACTTGCGCAGCGCGGCAATGTGCTTGGGCGCGCTATAGCCTTTGTTGGAGGCGAGATCGTAGGCGGGGAAGATGGGAGCCCATTCGCGTACCAGCCGGTCACGTTCCACCTTGGCAATGATGGAGGCGGCGGCAATGGAGGCGGAGAGGGCGTCGCCGTGAATGATTTTGGTCTGCGCACACTCCCAGGGGATGCGCAGAGCATCGATCAGCAAGTGGTCGGGGGCGGGCGAAAGGCGGCGCACGGCTTCCACCATAGCCTCAACCGAGGCCCAGTAGATGTTGAGCTGGTCAATGCGGGCGTTGTCTACCGCAGCGATGGAGATGGCAATGGCGTGCTCGCGGATGCGTTCGGCCAGTATCTCCCGGCGCTCCGGCTTGAGCAGCTTGGAGTCGCGCAGTCCGCGGATCCGGTAGGCGGGATCGAGAATGACGGCAGCCGCCACTACCGGGCCAAAAAGCGATCCGCGGCCCACCTCATCTACCCCTGCCACCAGTGTGGCGCCCGCAGCCCAGGCGCGCTTCTCGTAGCGGGTGGTGCAATGCAGGGATTTCAGCAGGCGCATCTTAGCGGCGGCCTTGGACAGCTTCTTGCCTTGGCGAGCGGGTTTTCGCGGCATGGCAGGATCGACTGACCTCAATATCGCGCACCCGGGGGTGCCGCGCAAGTTGATGTTTTGCCGCCGCGGAAAAAGCTAAGATGTTGGTTCGCAGTCACACGGGGGTGGGGCAGCGGCACGTTATTTTTGGAGCGACTAAATGATCCACCTCCCTGCCCGTAGGCTGGCGCGTTTGGCCACCTGCCTGACGCTTATTCTTCTTGTTTGCGATCTGGCAAGTGCCCAGGCCTCAGGAACCTCGCGGGTGGGCGGCGTCGTAACCGACAGCACTGGCGCGGCCATCAGCGGCGCCAGGGTGATCCTCTCCAGCTCCGGCTTTCAGGCTACCCGCCTCACCGACCAGCACGGCCGGTTCAGCTTTGATCAAGTGCGCGCAACACAGGGCACCGTTCAGGCCAGCGCCGAGGGATTCCTACCTCACAAAGTGCGTTGGAAAGCCGGCGGCGGAGAACTTGAAATTGCCCTGGCACCGGCCGGCGCAGCCGAAGCAATCACGGTCACCGCCAATCGCACCAGCACGCGGGTAATCGACACGCCCACCAGCGTGGTCGTGCTTTCGCCCCAGGATCTGGCCGCCACTGCCGCCCTGACCACGGACGATCAGTTGCGTCAAGTGGCCGGCTTCAGCCTGTTCCGCCGCACCGACAGCCGCACCGCGAATCCCACGTCGCAGGGCGTTTCTCTGCGCGGTCTAGGGGCCAGCGGGGCCAGCCGCGCCCTCGTACTGGCCGACGGCTTTCCCCTGAACGATCCCTTCGGCGGATGGGTGTACTGGGACCGCATTCCCAGCGCTGAAATCGCCAGCATGGAAGTGGCCAGTGGCGGAGCTTCCCATCTCTACGGTTCTGACGCTCTGGGCGGCGTAATCAATCTTCGCCGCGAGCCCGTAGACCGCAACGCCCTTACCTTGGAGGCGTCGTACGGAAACGAGGACACGCCCGACGTTTCTTTTGTGGGTAGCCATACGGCAGGCAATTGGGCGGGATCCATTGCCGGCGACCTGTTTCGCACCGATGGCTATATCGATGTGCCGCTGAGCTTGCGCGGCCTGGTGGACACGCCGGTGAACTCCGAGCATGCTAGCGGCGAAGCCACCGTGGAGCGCAGGTTCGGGCAGAACGCCAGCGTGTTTGCCCGCGGCTCGCTGCTGGGGGAACAGCGCCAGAATGGCACTCCGCTTACTCCCAATCGCACCACCATTCGGGAGCTCGATCTGGGAGCTAACTGGAATTCGCAGGAACTGGGCGCTTTTAACCTGCGTTCCTATGTGAGCCGGCAGGTGCTGAATCAGAATTTTTCCTCGATCGCTTTGGACCGCAACAGCGAAACCCTCACCCGCGAGCAGCGCGTTCCGGCACAGCAAGTCGGCTTTTCGGCGCAATGGACGCGCAGCCTGGGCGCGCGCCAGAACCTGGTGGCGGGCGCGGAAGAATGGAATGTGCACGGGGAAAGCGATGAGATCGGCTTCACCAAGGGGCGGGCCAGCAGCCGCCTGAACGCTGGCGGAAGGGAAAACAACTGGGGCGCATACGGCGAAGACATGATCAGCCTTACGCGTACCACGCTGCTGACCCTGAGCGGGCGGGTGGATCGCTGGCTGAATTTTCAGGCCTTCTCCGCCAAGCTGCCTCTGTTCGGTCCGGGAGGAACCGTGACTCCCTTTCCCGACCGCAGCGAATCCTTC
>DATGIY010000319.1:0-3902 GCA_035295475.1 Terriglobales bacterium | reverse complement strand
ATACCGTTAAGAATTATCTGTTTCACGTCTTCGAAAAGCTCGGAATGTCTTCCCGCGTAGAGCTGGTTCTTTACATGCGGTCGCTCGAACGGGGGACAGAAGATCGTGCCGTGCCTGCCGAGGTTTGACCTCGTGTTAGCGACTCGCGGGAAGCCGTCCTGGTACATTTCTCCCGCGCGCCTACGGTCAAGGGTGTGGCTGGCGGCGTACACGATCGTACAGCTCAGCCAGAAACTGAGCCCGGGCCTGGGGAGTGTATTGGCTCGCCACCAGCTGCCGCGCGCGATCCGCCTGTTGTCGGGCAGCTTCCGGATTAGAGAGCAAATGTGCCAGGGCGCTGGCTAGGGCTGCTGGCGCGCGTGCCGGCACCAGCAAAGCCGTATTGTTGTCCTCCACGATCTCGGGAATTCCTCCCACCGACGTGGCCACCACCGGAACTCCGGCGGCCATGGCTTCCAGCAGCGCATTAGGGGATCCCTCGCTGTGCGAAGGAATGGCGAGCACTGTCGCCAAGCGGTAGTAGGGGCGCACATCTTGTACTTGTCCGGCGAAAATGAATCGCCCCTGCAGACCCGCAGCCTGCACCGACTGCTGCACACGTGGGCGCTCCGGACCATCTCCCACCAGCAAAACACGGAATCGTAAATTGGGTTGGCAGCGGGCGAGTTCGCGCGCCGCCGGGACCAGATCGATCAGTGCCTTTTCCCGCGAGAAACGACCGACCGCCAGAATGACGCTGTCGCCAGCCTCTATGGCGTGCTGCTGAACTAATTGGGAGACTGCGCTGGGATCCGTGGACTTCAGCCACTCCACCTCGACTGCATTGTGTATCACGGCAACCCGTGCTGGATCGACGCCACGGCGGCAGAGTTGTCGCTTGGAAGCTTCGCTGACAGTGACAATTTGCCGGGGTGCGCGCAGCGACCAACGGTCCAACTGATTGTAAGCCAGCATCTTCGGATCGGTGGTGGTATAGCCATGGTGAAACGCTACCCAGGGATGCGCTTTCCATAGCCGGGAAAGGCGCAGCAGAAAATGCGACTTAACAGCATGTGTCTGCAGGATGTCAGGGCAGAGCCGCCCGGCCAAATCCCTGAGCCTGCCCAGGACTCGAGGATCGAAGGCAGAAGCTTCCGGCACGAGGTGTACGTTCATGCCGCGCTCGCGTGCAGCGACAATGAATGTATTACCAGATTCGCCCGCGGTTCTCTCCCGTTGAAAGACAGCCACAGAGATCTGCAGCGGATGTTCCAGCCGTTGTGACATTTGCCACAATTGCAACAAGTTCTTTGCCGGGCCGGTCACCGTGTGGGCTTCCAGGAGAGCAAGAACGTGGGTGGAAGACGCGCGTCCTTCAGTCGGCATGGAATTTGTGTGCGGCAGCGCGCTGATGAATTTGGAACAGGGACTCTCCGATAGCGCGCCAGTCGTAGCGCTGTTCAACCAGCCGTCGCCCGTGACGCGCGAGAGCCTGTTGCCGCTCCGTAGCCGCTGCTACTTCCAGGATAGCGGCTGCCATAGCGCCAGGAGTGTCGGCCAAGACGATATCGAGTCCCGGGGTTACCGCCAGACCCTCGGCGCCGAGGGTGGTTGAAACGACCGGCACACCGGCCGCCATCGCTTCCAGGATCTTAAGACGCGATCCACCACCGATCTGCAAGGGGACGACGGCGGCCACCGCGCGCGTGTAGTAAGGACGAACATCGTCAACTGTTCCTGTTACCTGAATGGATCCGGGCACGGCCAATTGGCGGATTTCCGCCGTGGGATTGGAGCCTACAATCGTGAAGTGGAGCCGTGGATTGGCAGACCGTACTTGCGGCCAGACCTGCCTCACGAAATAAAGAACCGCATCAATGTTGGCGTGATAGTCCATGGAGCCCACAAACACGACATCACTTCGGTCTGGAGAAGGATTGTCGGTAGTCGAAACCGGAAACGTAGGCGCAAACTGCTCAACATCAACTCCGTTCTCAATGACGAACGCGTCCGCGGCGGGATGCCAATGCAGCAGGGCTGAGCGGTCGCGCTCGCTCACCATGGTGTGGGCATCGCATTGCCGCGCAAGTTGCCGTTCTACCTTTTGCAACTGGCTGGCCGTTCGTTTGGCGTAGAGCCGTCTTAGTAGATCGGGAGCATGCTGGCTGTAGCGGAGCATCACTTCCGAGTCGATGTTGTGCCAGTCACAGACCACAGCCACGCCTCTGCCCTGATTGCGAAGCACGGGCAGATAGGCGGCGAGCGGGGTGCCTTCCATCTGTATGGAATCGAACCGCTGCTGGCGCAAGAGCAGTTCCAACTGCTTGCGGAGTTTCGAACTCGTGTAGTTCAGCACCGTGACCGGGCTTGAACCTAAGAGGCCGCGCACAAGCTTAGTAATCGAATAAGTGTGTTCCCTCTCGACCAGGATGGTGCGCGCAGACGCAAGAAGACAAGAATCGGATTCCGCCCCCGGATCTTGCGGCTGCGGCCCAGGCCCGCTGATGAGCCCCAAGAATGTCAGATTGCACCGGCGCGCGAGTTCTCGCGCCAGGTAGAAATCACGTAAGCGAGCCCCTGTGTTCGCAGGCCAGTATTGCCTGGGAGAAAAATAAAGAATGTTCATTCTTGGACGAGGGGGCCTCACACCAAGGGCGATGTCCCAAAGTCACGTCTGATGCCCTTTGATAACTACCTCGCGGCATGAAACGTTCTCCATCTTAGCTAGGCAATGCGAGAGGAAGCAAGCGAGGAGGCTTCTAATCGCGATCTCAACCACCCACCGAATCGTTCTGAACCGGCGGCCATAGCGGCGTTCCGCTATAGGACACCCACTGACGTAATCTTCAGCCCGCGGAGCTGGCTCGGCACAATCCGAGTCGGGGCTGCTCCGCTCGCGCCATCGGAGCACTTCCGAGAACCACAAATCCCTGCTCAAGGCGGATCTATGTGCTCCAAGAAACTCTGCGATATCCGGTGCACCGATGGATGGCAACACAATGCAGCGCCCCTTGTTGTGCTGCCACTAATAGTGGCAATAACCTTGATACTTATGGTTGGCTGTGGCGGAGGCGCGCTCACGCCCCCTGGCTCCAGTCCGGTCGTAGTGAGTCCGGCCTCCATTGATTTCGGCCAAAGTAGTGGCGCGAGCGTGAAGTGGATCACCGTAATAAACAACAGCAATAATAAATTAATCCTTCACACACTCGTGGCCGCGCCCGCCGGGGTCTTCTCTGTGGCCAATTCTTCTGCACCCGTCACCTTGGCCGCTAATCAGAGATTTCTCGTGGCCATACGTTTCCAGCCCGGGAACCAGGATTCATATAGTGGAACACTAACCATCGGTGCCGAGGAGCAGCAGCAAGTGGTGGTTGGTGTCGTCGGCAGCAGCAAGAAACTACAGTCGGGGAGCACGCTGTCTCCGGTGAAGCGCTGGTTCCAGACCGTCGCCATGGTTGGCGCCTCCGACAAGAAACACCAAGGTCAGAACAGCGGCGGTGGCAATGCGAATAGTGGCGGAAGCGGTAATAGCTCTGGCGCCGGTAGTGGCTCTGGCGGCGGCAGCGGCTCGGGCGGCGGCAGCGGCTCGGGTGGCGGAACGATACAAGTAACCGTGAGTCCCGGCAGCCTTACCATCACCGGCGGCGGCAGCAATCAATTTTCCGCGACTGTCAGTGGCACACCGCAGACCGGTGTTATCTGGTCGTCCTTGCTGGGCACGGTGAACTCTTCCGGCTTGTACACCGCGCCCCTGGTGAGCTCCACTACCACGGACCAGGTGATAGCAGTGAGTGCGGCCGATAAGTCACAATACGCAACCGCAACCGTTACCGTGAATCCCAAGCCTAGCGGCCCTCCTGGGGACGCCTGTGCTGGAGGTCCGTTTACCCTGCAGTCGCAGCAGCCGGTTTCTTGCGTCCCCT